>DAOWCC010000259.1 GCA_030639665.1 Elusimicrobiota bacterium
AGAATCCGTAAATCACTCACTCTGCCACCTCTCGCGACATATTTAATTGAAAATGGATTTTTTGGCAATTCTTCATTTCATTATTTGTGATTTGATATTTTCTCATTTATTGTCCTGCTTCCATCATTCTTAATTTACGCAAAATATGAGGCTGATGAACGGCATCAAGTTTATATGTGCCCGTAAGTCCGTACATAATGATATTCAGCAAAAGTTTTTTTCCGTTATTTCTCTGCTCTAGGCCGCCGGGAATACATTTATACCGGTATCGGCCCAAAGGATCTTTCGGCCAAATTCCCAATAAATCATTTTTGGAATAAATAATCACGGAACGCCCCGCGTAATTTACGGCGCTTGGAGCTTCGCCGAAGATAAACCGCCCTCCCGGTTTTTTTATCAGAAAAAAGCTTCGCAGAGCGGCATGCTTTCTTGTAAGAGGAAGAAGCGAATTTTCGGAAAAGAGAAGCTCTGTTGTTTTTTTAACCCAATTGTCAAAACCTCCCTTGCGGGCAAAACGGTTATTAATAAAAAGAGTTCCTCCGCGCATTAAATATTTTCTGAGTTTTAAAATCTCGGCAAAAGACAAAGTGCGGGGAGCGGATTTGCATGAAAGAATGATAAACGGATACTTAAATAAATCATCATTCGCAATTTTAATTTCTTTTTTCGCGCGATTGACGGTAATACTGGTATTGGAGGTAAGATAATCGAGAATCTCATCGCGCGCGTCGGAAGCCTCGCGGCATTGCGCTCCGATATTTAATTCTATCCACTGAAAATCCTGACAATAGCCCGTGAGGGGGAAAATCAATATTAAAACAAAAAATAAAACCCCCTCACTTACATTACGCCAATAAGCTTTCTCTAAAATAGACCGTAGATAATATGTAAGTGTGGGGGTCATAATCTCTCCGACAATACGCCTTCCGCGATAAAAAGCAAAACGCATATTAATAAAAACAACCGCCATAACTGCGCTCCATAAACCGCCGAATTAAAATCCGCGACTGGATCTTCAAATCCTATGCGCCGAAAACCCGGAACATTTGCCACGATTATCCGGCTTTCGCCCTTTCTTCTATCAATATTTACCGCGAAACATCTGTCATAACCGTCAGCATCCGTCCAATTATATATACCGGGGATTTCCGCGCGGTTGAAAATAAAATTTCCGTTTTGAGGATGCTCAAAATATATTTTATTTCGCGGACCGGATATTTTTATCTTGCCCATATGAGGAGTATTTAAAGTTGTTTTAAATCCTTCTCCGATATAAATCATACTCTTCTTTTCCGAGCCTTGCTCAAGAGCAAAGAATCTTATGAATGAAAAAACAAAATCGGCAAAAACGGGTTTAAACGCCATATCGGACCATGAACTGTCAAATGAAGACGAGAAGACAGCAACCATCCCCGAGCCGTATGTTTTCCATATTAAAGCGGGATACTCATCAGCGCCATCGTTAAACCGCCATAAAATATTTTCTTCTTCACTTCCAAAAGCAAAATTTAAAAACTTTTTGATTTTGATTTTATTAAGCTCATAACCCTTAAAATTATTTTTTTTAAAAAAACCATGCTTTAAATTTGCCGCCAAATTATACCGGCCTGTTTTTTCACTTTCCATTTTTAAATCATAAGCTTCCGGAAAAATTTGCCGGCTATCGGAATTTAAGGATGATGGAATCAACCAAAGTTTTCCGCCTTTCGCGACAAAGTCCTTAAGAGGATCGTTTAAGGACGCGGCCGTTTTTTGACCAATGCAAATAACAAGGTGATAGTGTCTCAATTCTTCTTTCTCAATTCTTTGAGCCGAGGATAATTTAAAGTTTATAAAGGGAGCCTTCTCAAGCAGTTTCTTTAAAAAATAAGCGCTGTATCCGGCTTTAAGCTGATTGGGATTGGAATATAATAAAAGGGTTTTTATGGCTTTATCAGGTTTTTCAAAAGCATAGAAAAATTTATTATCTATTGAAAGATTATCCTCTTTAAGAGAAACGCTTCCGCATCTTTCATAATTTGAGAAATTCTTTTTTTTCTCGGGCAAAACAAGTTTA
>DAOWCC010000270.1 GCA_030639665.1 Elusimicrobiota bacterium
ATTATTTTTTTCATTATCTCCGGAGAATTAAGAGCTTTTTTAAAGTCCTCTTTTGAGATATTATACAAATTGACAATGAATGACGATAATTCAAATTTTTCTTTGAAATAAAGCCGATATTTTTGTGAAAGATTTTGCCAATCGCCATATGGGAGAAATACTTTGGTGAAGTCTTCAAAAATTACGATTTTGGCATCGCTTTTAATGAGGCCGATTTTCTTTTTTGTAATCGCGCCGTTTAAACGCGTCGTGATTTCCGATTTTTTTCCTTCGCGGGCGCGGGGCTCGTATATAGGTGTTTTCCAAAGACGGTAAATAAGTTTTATGGAATTTGCAATGGAATTCAAATTTTCAGGGCCCGCTTTGGCGACATAGAGAAAATGAGAATTATTTTGCGCGGAAACTTGCGTTATCCTATTGATTGCTCCGTCCACCAATATCGTTCGTATTTTATGTTTTTTTATGTCGCCGAGAATATCGGAAAGCTGAAGATTGTTTTGGGGGCCTATCAGTTCCACATAGCCGTTTCTTAAAACTTTAAGAAGCATGAGTTTTCCCAAGACAGTGGAGCAAGGATAGGTATTAAGAATTTTAAATGAGGCGTCCGACTGTTTTACGGATGAATCCGTTGACAGGAGAATATCTCCTTTGAGGGCGAAAATTTTCGGTTTTGGAGAGCCAAAAATTTGATCCGTTTGCTCTCCGTCCACGCCAACGGTTAAATAGGCTATCGTTTCCGTTTTTCTAAGGCTTGAGGCGGCATAATTCAGGAATGTGGTTTTTCCGGCGTTTTTTTTAGAGCCGATGATAAAAGTGGTTTTATTCCTAAGAAGTTTCTTGAGGCTTTGTGACATAAATATCCACCATTTGGCGCAATATTCATAAGCGCTCAATTTTTCGCGGCGTTTGCCTGTTCACTGATTGGTGTTTCGCCAAACACATGACGCAATAGAGTTCTTTACTGTTTCCGGCTTTTTTCCGTTGTCCGCTCTCTGCTATCTGATTTCTAATTTGCCTTTGTTTTTATATGCCTCTTGATTCTTCTGAGATTTGCCGGCTCCATGGTCAATTTCTCGCCGTTTAAAAGTTTTGCCACTCCGTCTATCGGTTTATATAAATCACTGTCGCAGAATTCGCAATTAGCGCAATCGGAAGATTTATAGTCCGAAGGTTCACTGTAAGCTGAAATAACGCCCTCATAATTTCTAAGCACGACTCTTTTATCGGACATTGAAATCAAATAATTGGGCATTACCGGAGTTTTTCCGCCTCCGCCGGGCGCGTCAACAACAAAAGTCGGAACAGCCATGCCGGTGGTGTGCCCCCTTAAATTTTCAATGATTTCCACGCCTTTTGAAACAGTGGTTCTAAAATGGCTGATTCCTTCGGACAAATCACATTGATACATATAGTAAGGTTTTACTCTGGCCATTAAAAGGTCATGGACCAGTTTTTTCATTGTTTGGGGGCAGTCATTGACTTTATTTAGAAGAACGCTTTGATTGCCTAACGGGATTCCGGCGTCGCTAAGTTTAGCGCAGGCGTTAAAAGCCGAGGGTGTCATTTCTTTCGGATGATTAAAATGGGTGTTCACATAGATAGGCTGATATTTTTTCAGCATATTGACCAGAGAATCGGTTATTCTCATAGGCATAACGACGGGGATTCTGCTGCCGA
>DAOWCC010000058.1 GCA_030639665.1 Elusimicrobiota bacterium
AATAACTCCCATGCAATACTGTTTTTTTGATTTTGTCACCAATCATGATTTAAGCCAAAAATTTATTTCCAAATTCGGAACCCGCGATATGTCCATTTTTGTCGGATGCCAGTCTAAATTGAATCAGGCGAGGCTTGAAAAACTCGGCATTGGAGCTGATCCCGAAAAAATGGACAGATACAGTTTGCTTTTTTCAATTATTCCACGGGTAAAACATCCTTTTGGGAAAACCATATCTTTGCCGGCGAGCATAGGCGAGTCCATGGAATTTCTTCTAAAGCCTCTTAATTTGGAATGGACGCCTAGTTCAAGATTTGAAAGTCTTCCCGATAAAGGGGATTATAAAGCCGATTATGACGCCGCCCAAAGTTCCGTGATTTTTGATTTATTTGATCCCGGAAGAGAAGCCATTGAAAGTATTCTTGAAGAATGGCGTTCGGCGTTGAAAAACGGATTTCAGTACGCCGGCATAGATATTCCCGTGGACAAGCCGGGGCTCGGCAATTTATACGATATACTTTCAGGCAATAAGTTTTTTGTGGCGGGTTTTGTTCCGCGCCGTTTTTCTGATAAATTATGTTTCCGGTTTCAGTCTATCGGTCATACCGAAGTCGCTTTTGATAAAATTAAGATTTTTTCAGATACGGGAAAACGATTGTTTGAGATTATAAAAAAAGACTATGAGAGGAATTGCCAAATATGAATGAATTTAAATACGCGGAGAAAATATCCAGAATAAAAAATCCTCTTGACTGGACCGAGGAAAAAAATAAAATTATGGTAAAAGCGGTAAAAGAAATGGCCGTTTTTCACAATCGGAATTCCGATGAGATAAAAGCATTGTATGCCAAATATAAGTTTAAACCCGAAAGCATAAGAACTGAAAAGGATTTTGAAAGAATCCCCGCCATTGGCGTGAACGCGATGAAATATCATCTTTTAACTTCTTTGCCTCATAAACAATTAGAGCTTAAACTCACTTCGTCCGGCACGCGCGGCCAAAAAACGCAAATTTGGTTTGATAAGCCAAGCCTTGACAGAGTGCAGGCTATGCTTGAAACACTTTGGCGGCAAGAAGGCTTTATTTCAAGCGATTCCACGAATTATCTTATGTTCGTTTATGATCCCGCTGACGCGAAGAATTTGGGTATTTCGTTCAGCAATATGAATCAGCAGAGATTCGCTCCCGTTAATGAGGCTTTTTACGCTCTTAAAAAAAACAAGGCCGGCGAGTGGGAATATAGAAAAGAGGCTATGATTAATAAACTTAAGGAGTTTGCCAAAGAGGGCAAACCTGTTAGAATGTTTGGAATTCCCAGTTTTATTTATGAACTTTTCAAAGATTTGCCCGCGAAAGATCGCGTTTCACTGCCGAAAGGCAGTTTTGTTTTTACGGCCGGAGGTTGGAAAGCCGCTGAAGATAAAAAAGTGGAAAAAGATGTTTTTAGAAAAAGAATAAATGAATGCACGGGCATTCCATCAGAAAATATAAGGGACGGTTATGGCATGGCCGAGCATTCCGCTCCTTATGAAGAATGTTCCAGCCACAGATTTCACATACCGGTATATAATCGCATTTTGGCGCGAGATCCCGTTACAATGAAAGTTTTACCTAATGGAGAACCGGGGCTTCTTGAATTTATAACACCTTTCAATGCCATGATGCCCAATCTCGCGATAGTGTCAACCGATATAGGATATATTGACAAAGAAAAATGCGATTGCGGCCATTCTTCCCCCACATTTACGCTTGTCGGCAGAGGTGGACTGGTAAAGCATAAAGGCTGCGCCATTCAGGCGGCGGATATTTTAAAGAAAAAATAAGCAACAAATTTGATGTATAGGTGCGCCGAATTTCAATGTCTAAAGCGACCACGAAAGCGTGAAAATTAGGAAGACACGAAAAACAGCGAAAAAAATAAAATATGTTTCGTGCTTTCAGCCTTTCGTGCCTTCGTGGTAATGTTTTATAAAGAATTCTCCGCCAAAGGCGGGATTGATTTAAGGAGAAGATAATGAGATATTTTTCAGGTAAATGGCAAAGCGACAAACGGCCTCTTACGGTTTTACAAGTTAATGAAATATGCGATAAAGCTTCCGAGTGCCGCAAACAAATGGCCGACTATCCTTTGGATAAAATCTTGAGTTTATTGGAAATGGTGGGCGAGAAATGGCGGAATCCCGATTATAAATACAGAAAAGAGGCGGAGAAATTATTGCCGGCTGAAATCGGTTTTTCAAAGGAAATGATTGATTTGGGAATTAATGAAGTCGGGGCGATGTTAAATGCTGAAGTTTTGAAAAAGAAAATCGCCACGGAATTCGGGGGCATACCCAGAATATCCGAACACAAATATAATTTTGAAACGCAAACCGCTTTGCAATGGAGGCCAATCGGAGTGATTTTGCATGTTTTGGCGGGGAATGTTTTTTTAGTCGGCATTATGTCTCTTATTGAAGGTCTTATTACGGGAAATGTGAATATACTTAAAATGTCGTCCGGGGAAAAGGTCTTTCTCCCTTTATTTATTAAATCGCTGAAAGAATGCGATAAAGAAGGATTTATTTCCAACTCAATAGCGCTGATAGATTATTCCTCGTCTCAAAAAGATATTATGGCGGAATTTAAAAAAAGAGCGGACGGCATTGCCGTGTGGGGAGGAGAAGCCGCCATAAAGGGATACAGAAATGATCTTGGAGCCGGAACCAAGCTGATCGTGTTCGGTCCGAAGATAAGTTTTGCCGCTATAAGCAAAAAGGGGATGTCGTCTAATAAAATGGAAGACATGGCCGAAAAATTGGCTCTGGATATCTCCATTTGGGATCAGAACGCCTGCACCGCTCCGCAGGTTTGTTATGTTGAGGGCAAGAAAAACGCCGAACTTTTCAGCGAGAAATTGGCTTTGGCGATGAAAAAAATATCCGTTAAATTGCCTTCCGGTGAAACGGATATGGCAAGCGCGATAGAGATACAAAAAATGCGCAGTCTTTTTGAAATCTCTGAAATAAAAGGAGAAGGAGTTTTAAAAGAATCTCCAAAGGGCCTTGATTGGACGATTGTTGTTGATAAAAACAAAGTTTTGGAACCTTCACCATTAAACAGAACCATAAGAATTATTCCTTTTACAAATATCGGCGATGTCATAGCCAATACGGATAATTTGAGAGGATATGTTCAGACAGTCGGTCTTTCAGCCGGCGATTATGAAAAATGGAATATTTCAAAAGAGCTTATTGAAAGCGGAGCTTTAAGAGTGGTTGATATCGGCAAAATGGGAGGTGGAGAGGTTGATGATCCTCATGACGGAGCGTATAATTTGCGGGAGTGGATGAATATTGTTCTGATCCGCGTTTCGGGCAAAAGAAAAAACATTCATCCGATAGATGAAATTCCGGCGGATGAAAAAAACGCCATAATCAATTCAAGATTAAGAGAGTTGATTGAGAAAGCCCGGAAATCCGAATTTTACGGAAAAAGGTTGAAAAAAATAAAAATAGAAACCACCGATGATCTTGTAAAAATTCCAATGCTTACGCGCCCTGAGATGGAAAAAAATATGCCGCCGCAAGGCAATGGGCTGTCAACGGGAGATTATTCCGGCGGTTATGTTTCAAGAAGCGGCGGTTCAACGGGGATTCCCAAATTTTCAATTTATGACAATCATGATTGGGACCATATGATAGATTCTGCGGTGAGAATATTCAGAGCAATGGGAATTAAAAAAACGGATAGATTGGCCAATTTTATGATTGCCGGAGATTTATACGGAAGTTTTATTTCATTTGATCATATAAATTTCAAAATCGGCGTGACTTCATTCGGTTTTTCCACAAACACAAAACCCGAAGTTTTTTTGGATATGTGGAAAAAATTCAATATTAATGTCGCGCAGATGATACCCAGTATAGGAGTGCCTTATTTGAGGGAAGTAAAAAAACTGGATCCTTCCTTTACAATTGAAAAGGTAATGTACGCGGGAACGCCTATGAGCAAAACCGATTATGACTGGATTAAATCCGAGCTTGGAGCCAAAACCATTTGTTCTGTTATCGGAGCCAATGACGGGGGCGCAATCGCTTTTCAGTGTGAAGAAATGAGCGGAGCCGTTCATCACACCATAGACGATTATAATTATATAGAAATTGTTGATGAAAAAGGGGAAAGGGTTCCCGACGGGACTCAGGGCAGAATTCTTATTACAAGCCTTCTTAAACACGCTTTCCCGTTGATAAGATACGATATAGGAGACAGCGGCAGAATTATCAATAAAGCCTGCTCCTGCGGCCGGACAAACAGGATATTGGAATATATGGGCAGGGCGGACGATATTATTACCCTTGGGATTTTGAATTTAAAATTTCAGGATATAAAATCCGCTTTAAAGTCATTTCCATTATCTGAAATTCAGGTGGCGGCAAAAAATAATGAAAAAGGGGAGTATATTGTTGTAAGAATGGAGACCTCCGAGCCAATGGATGATTTGAAAGCTAAAATACATAAAAAACTGCTTATTTCAATTCCAAGATTAAAACAACAGCTTGAGGCAAAATGCATTAGTAAACTTGAGATAGAAATGCGCCGTCCGGGTTTATTAAAACGGCATCCGAGAAGCGGAAAAGTAAAGACCCTGCTTGATGAAAGAAAATAAGTCGGGTGATTAATTTACAAGATGTTAAATTAATTTTTTAAATTCTTTTACATACTTTGTGAAGATTTTATTGTTTATCTTGGTTTTAACGGTTCCGTTAATTTCCGAGGATTTGGCGAATATAACATAATCTCTTTTTTTATTGCCATGATTTTTGAGGGACGGAAAATACACGCAGGGTAAATAACCCGCCTTTAAAATACAATCAATGCCTTGAATATCTCCCGCGTCATTTATGACTTCAATATAAGTAATGTTTTTTTTCTGAAGGATATTCGCTATTTCTTTATAAAGTTTAACGGGGTTCACCTGAGTTTTTAATCTTTCTCCTATAATGGTGGCGAAATTCAGCTCTTCAATTATATTTACGAAAATTTCAATCTTTTGGTCGGGATCGGTTATAAGAGTATTGGGCTTCTGAAAAGGGTAAAAATTCACCGAAAGCATTTTTTGCTCTTTTAAAATATTGAATTTTCTTGAAACGAAATGAGGCGCCTGTATTATTTCCAATATGGGTAAATCAAAGTTCGGTTCGCTTTCGGAAGAAATTTTTCCCAAAGGCAATGCTTTAAGACCGCACTCTTTTCCGGCTATGGCAAAAAACGGCTTTATGACGGGATGAAGTTTAATATTGTCATTGCGTCTGATTGAGAGCGCGTCATGAAAATAATAAGCGGTAAGTCCGCTTATTTCAAACGGTAAAGAAGGCATTGTTTTTGGAAAAATCCCCAGAATTTTAAATCCCGCGTTTATTGTCAGTTCTTGTTGCCGGGATTTGAGAGTGCGGGTGGTGCAGTAAAGCATATCAATGGCTTTTAAATTTTTTTCTATATAATCCACCGTAAAATTCAAAAGTTTAAGGAAGATTTTTTCCTGATTTTTTTCAGCGGGACTAATTATCATTTGATGAATTTTAGCCAGGCCGTGCTCTTTTTCCGGCATGATGGATATTATCGCGATAATGTCGCTTTTATTTTCCGCCATAAAATAAAAAGCGGTTTCGTTTTCAATCAAAAATTTAATCTCTTTGGAGGTTGGAAGAGCGACGATTTTAGCCGGCTTGTGTATTGATTTATAAAATCGCGCCAAGTTCAACGCGTCTTCTTTTATTGCCGGTCGATATTGGGTTAATTTGTCTGATGTCATATTTAAGCCGCCTGAGATACAGCCGTATCAAATAAATGTTCGTTTTTCGCCAGATAAACGAAAAAGCCCGCGACGCACATAATTCCAAAACCCTGAATAAGGCATACCGTCGGCGGATTCATGAAATCCGCGAGCAGTCCGAAAAGAAAATATGAAATGGGGAAAGTAAAACTGATTAGCGCCTGCATAAGCGCGAAAAATCTCCCCTTAATTGCTTGCTTGACGGATTTTTGGAATAAAGAAATAAATTTAACATTGTTTACTCCCAAAGCAAAGCCCGCTATAAACAGAAAAGCCATATAGGTGAACTGATTAATTAAAAGTCCGGGAATAAAAAGACAAAGGCCGAGAATAAAAATACATCCGGCTCCGAGTTTTATCGTACTTTTAACAAAGTTGAACAGTGGCGCTGAAAAAGTTCCCGCTAATATGCCTATCCAAATGCTGGCTTCAAGCATTCCAAAAACTGACGCGCCCGCGTTTAGTGTTTTATTGGCATAGAGAGGCAAAATGATAATTATGGGAGTCGCGAAGAAATTTACGGCGCCGAAGCCGAAGAGGACTCTTTTTATCAGTGGTATATCTTCCAGTATTTTCCAGCCGGAAATCTGGTTAAGGTCTTTTTTCTCTTCATGCATAGCGCATTTATGATGAAAATGAATGGCGGAATTGATTATTCCCGCTAATAAATAACTGAACGCGGTTAAAAGAACAACGCCTTTAATTCCCAATTGGCTTATAAGCATTGCGCCCATCACGGCTCCTGAAAAATTGGCAAGCGATTGGGTTGAAACCTGAAAAGTCACCGCTTTTTCTATTTCTTCAGGCTGAACTATTTCAGCGACAGCTCTGTTTAAAGTCGGGTCTATAAAAGCCTGCATAAGGGCGAGCGCAATCATTGCCGCGCAGCCGTATGTAAAAGTGAATATGGATTTATCCAACATTAAAGTAACGATTCCGATAATAATGGCTATCCCTAAATTGCAGGCGACCAAAACCTTTTTACTGGATGTTTTATCAATGGTTTTTCCGATAAATTTAACCAATAATATGGCGGGCAATGCGGACATAACCATGAATATACCCAGTTCTTTTCCTGAAGGCTGATCACCCAGAGAAGTGACTATCCACCAGACAATGGCGATTTGAAACATTCTTAAACCGCCCTGGCTCAAAATTTGTCCCAGCCATAAAAGCCAGAAATAGGGACTGCTAAATTTAATATTCATAGATTCCTCTGTTTAATAATTGGGTTTGATGATGGAAATATTATAACAAATAGCCAAAAAATAACCAGTGGAACAGGGAAATTTGTAGGGAATTTGGCGAGGCATTGTGGCGGTAGCTGCAAAGCGACTTGTCCTTTCGAACTTCTGCTTCGTAACTTCAGTGAAGAAGTAGCTTTGTGCTCCCTTCGTAGCCTTGGCGTAGAATGGGGCGAAAAAGGAATCTTTGCTATGTAGCGGCGGGATTGTTATCCCGCTATTTTTTTAAATTTTAATCATTATGGTTTTTAGCAGGTTTTGGGTTTAAAACAATTTTTTTCTTTACATTTATTTTTGAATTTGCAAAAATGAAACACATGGGTAGAGGGACATTCCGAAATATATTGGTATGTTGTAAAACGCTGATTTTCTCAATTTTAATATTCAGTTTTTGCGGTATTTCACATGCCGATGAAACGCGAACGCTTTACGAACTTTATAAATCCACTTCAACCCCCAAACTCTATAAAAGACATATAGGAAAAATGCTTAAAAGGCAAGAGCGTATGGCGGTTATTCATAAAAAGGTAACTGAAAAGCGAAATAAAAAACAAAAAAGGCTTAAAGCTATTAAAGCGGTTTCCCAATTTCCAACAAAAAACAATATTATCCAAAGCGCGGACGCTTCCTTTAAACTCGGCGAAGTATATTCCTTTCCCAATCCCGCAAAAAAAACCAATCCAACTTTTCATATAGAAGTCGGTATAGCCGATAAAGTACAGCTATACATTTATGATGTTTCAGGCTCTTTGATTCATGAGGCCATAATAAACGGTTTGCCCCAAATAATAGATGATGGACAAGGCCCCCAATACGCTTATGAATATATGTGGAATACATCAACAATAGCGAGTGGGGTATATCTTTATAGTATTAAAGCGGAAAAAAGCGGAAAAATACTTAGAAAGAACGGCAAATGCGCCGTGATAAAATAAATGAAAAAATCAATAACTTTAATTTTCTTAATCATCATAAGCGCGCAATATTCATTCGCGCAAAATACCACAGCGGCTTTTTTAAAACTTGGTTCCGGCGCCAAGGCTTTGGGGCTTGCCAATGCTTTCGTGGCCGCGAGCGCTGACATCAACGCTTTGGCATATAACCCTGCCGGCATAAACGGAATAGAGCAAAAAGAACTAAGTTTTACACATGCAAGCCTCGCGAACAACTTAAATTACAGTTTTACCGGTTATGGCATGCCCTTTGGCAACAATATTATAGGCATAGGCATCAATTATTTATCCAATACCCACATAGAAGGCCGAGGCGCCAACCGCGAGCTTACAAATAATTTCAGCGCAAATGACATGGCTGTTAATTTGTCATATGGCAGAACAGTATCAAGCAGGCTTGGTTTGGGCTTCAATCTTAAATATATAAAGAGCGAAATATCCGATATAAGTTCCAAAGGCTATGCTTTTGATCTGGGCGGCATTTATAAAACAAGCATACGGGGATTAAATTTCGGACTTTCAGCGCAAAACATCGGTTCAAAAATGAAATTTATAGACGAAGGCGATTCATTGCCCTTAACAATTAGAACGGGGATAAATTATATTGCGTTAGGTAATGTGGTTTTAAGTATGGAAGTTGACAGATTTATAAAAGAGAAAAAAACCACAATGAGCGCCGGGGTTGAATATACTGTTTTAAATAGCCTTTCCTTAAGGACAGGTTATCTAAAAAACCTAAATATGGAAAGCTTAAAGACAGGAAACGGCCTAAGCGGCGGTTTTGGCTTAATGATTAGAAAATTTAAATTTGAATATGCCATAACGCCATTTGGCGAATTGGGCGACAGCCAAAGATTTAGTCTGGGGATGAAATTTTAATTATTATGCGTTTGCCAATAAAAACAATATTTATGATTTTAGTTTTAGGATTATCTTCCGTTTTCGCGCAAGTGCAGAGTGAATCGCCTGTTTTGGATCCTAATTTTTCACATATTACATTTGAAAAGGCCAAAACATTTGAATCACCGATTGGGATTGAGCGATATCAAGACGGAAATCTTTATATAGCAGGCCAAAAATCACTGACAAAACTAAATGCCGATGGGAACAAAATATGGAGCAATCTGTATGGCAAATGGTTTTATTCATGTAACGGCATTGGCATAGATAATGAAGGCAATGTATATGTGGCGGTAATCGATTATCAAACTTGGAATGCTTTAGTATTGAAATATAATCCCCAAGGCGAAGTTATAAAAACTCAGATATTATCCAATGGTTTTGATGGTCCGCCTCTAGGAATAGTTTTTGACAGTAAATATGGCAGACTGTATGTTTCAAGTTATGAGGAAATACATTGCCTTGATAAAAACCTCGCTTTCATAAACAAACAAATAACTCGCGATCTATTTCCCGATTACGGTTATATTTATTATGAAGTCGGATTAGATGTTGATAATAGCGGCAATGTATATGTGGGTGGTTATAAAAGCGGATGGAATAAAAGCAGATATGTAGGTTTAAAATATGCTCCGCAACTTTCCGGTTTATTATGGTCAACAATAGGTGAGATAGAGCCGGCACTTGATTACCTAAGTGATATGGTGGCAAGGCCTGAAGGCGGTATGTATATAGTGGGTTATGAATATGATGATAATTGGAATGAGGAGATATCGGTAAATTATTTCACCGATAGTGGCGCAATAGGTTGGAAAACCAATTTTTTTGGCTGGACGGATGTAACGGGACTTGCGACAGATGAAGTGGGAAATATATATATCGGCGCGACATTTTATGATTATAGCGCGGCGCAATTGGTTAAATTGGATGGAGAAACAGGGAAGATTGCCTGGAGAAAATTGGATCCTTATGGTTGGTCATTTACGCAATCTTTAGTTGATGAACAAGATAGGGTATACGCGGTCGGTTGGCCTATGGAATATGTTCCCGGTGAAGATTTGTATATATCAAGATATTTACAAGGCGGGCAAGAAGACACAACGGCCCCGAAGGCTATTACCGACCTTGAGGCAATAAATGTTTCAACTGATACAATAACGCTTGAATGGACTGCTCCGGGTGATGACGGAGATGAAGGAACGGCAAACAGTTATGATATTCGTTACACAACAGTAGGTTTTATAATATCGAACATGGTTTTTAGTTCCGCAACGCAGGTTTCAGGCGTTTCCTCGCCGCAAATTGCGGGAAGCACTGAAACATTCACCGTAACGGGATTGAATATGGGAACGACATATTACTTTGCCATTAAAACCAAGGATGAAGCGGAAAACATAAGTGATTTATCAAATGCTGTGGCTGTTAAAACACTTGGACTTTATGGTATTGTATCCAAGTCACCAGAAACACAAATAGTAACAGTGGGAAGCACAACTGCGCCTATGACAAGCCTTGTAAATGTATTTAATACAACAAATCCGGTTTCGGGTATAAGAGTTGATTTTTCAATATCAACATATCCCATCGGGTCGATAGGGCATGAACTTTCAAAATCCAGTGAAACGACCAAAGCCGGGTTGGCAGATGTTCAATTAAGACTTGGTGATATTCCGGCTGAATATGGTGTAATGGCCACATGTCCTGATTGTATCCCTTCCGCAAGCACCGTTACATTCAAATGCTGCGGGAAATTAAAGAATGATGATTTTAAGCAGTTTGATAGTAGGTGGAAAAGTGAGCATTATGACAATCTTTGTTCAACTTCTCCAGCGTACATAAAGAATAGGCCGGTATACAGTTGTGATGACCCGATATTTAATAATAAGCAATATACAGAATATAAATTCAGCATAAGAGCCAAAGGGTGTGGTTTAACCGCATTTGCGACGGTGATCAATTATTATAAAGAAGCATATAGTCTTCCAATTTCCTCCACCACGCCTTTTGCATTGAACACCTATCTAAAAGACAATAGTGGGTATGGCACAGGTAAGTATAGAGGTGCTGTATTATTTAGTGAAGTTTTGAACATTTCCGATTCACCCGATTCATATGTAGACTTTTTGGGTAAAATAAATATCTGCACAAACAGAAAGTGTAAGCCGAAAGTGACAAGAAATGATTTGATAAAGACTATTAATAAAGACCTTTCCAATAATAACCCTGTGATTATCCGTGTTTATGGACATTTTATGTTGGTAATTGGAAAATGCGGGGCCAAATATATTGTATCAGATCCCGGATCAGGCCACACCGGACTATACGATCCAAATGGAAATCGGAAGCTTATAGGAATACGGCAATTTAGGTTGATAAAGAAACCGTAAGGAGAGTGTTTATGTGGTTTTTTCTTTTAGTGATTTTTAGTGTGCCGGTTTATGCGGAAGATGTAAGCCGCCTTTGCGTTAATGCAGGCTCATTCAATCCAGACGGCTCGTATGCTATGGAAACTAAAATTCATGTGATTATTAAGGACTCTCTGGATAGACAGGTGGGGTATAATCCTTTTGTTGATGAATTATTCAATAGTATCCCCAACTCCAGTTACGATGTTATGTCTATAAATGACAATGAAAGCGGTTCGCTTGGTCCGGAAAGTATTGAACTATTTCTTCGGCCTGCAAGTGGAGAGTATTCAATATTCGTGTTCGCCGTCGACAACACCGAATATTCTCTGGACATACGGGGGTACCGCCGGTCTATTGGTCAGAAAGACATTCTAACATTTTCAAGCTATATAACATCCGGCACAACGGATTCGTATATTATGCAATTTGACCCTGCTCCCAACGCGCCTGCGCCAACAATAATAAAAGAAGTAACATTTGAAATTTTAAGAAATGATATAAATGTAGCATATAAATTAAACCAATTGTCCGATAAAAAATTTAAAGATGAATTGATAAAAATAATAGACCGCGCCGAGAAACTATCTATAAAATGTAAGAAAAAGAAAAAAGATGAAAATTGCGGAAACAAAAAAGCCGCTGTCAAT
>DAOWCC010000190.1 GCA_030639665.1 Elusimicrobiota bacterium
AACAAAATCAAACTTGAAGATATAAATGACCTGCTTTTATCCTCAGAACTTCGCTCCCTCATGGTTGAAATAAAACCCAAATTTGAGCTGTCCGGCCTACAGCAACTTATTTCAGATGACAAAAACCATAAAGCCGAAGAATATATCCCCGTTTTCATTTCGGACATAAACAATATCTTAAACCATATAAATATTTAGTTTTTGAATTTTGGAGTATTGGCATTAATATGATTTCTGAAAAACAAAAACCGCGCTTTTTACTTATCTTTAATTATTTTTCCTAAAATTATTTTTACCCGCTCAACGCGACCGGATGACCCCGAGGGAGAAACTATATTTCCCTCAAGACTCTCCAAAAACCTCTCATCAGAAAGAAAAGATGAAAACTTCCGCTTTAAGTATAATTTAACTTTTCCGGGAGCCTTAAGAATTTTGTCTTCAATATCCAACACGCCATCCAACACCGCTATAATGTCCTCCATATCGGGACTAGCTAAAAAATCTCCGTTCCCCCTGTCTAAAAACGCCTCTATTTTTGACGCCAAAAAATAAACCAAATTAAAAATACGAATTGACTGATCGCTTTGCAACTGAATATCTTCCGAATTGGCGTATCCATCCTGATACCATTTATTTTTAAAGTTTAGAATCTTGCCTTCTGTGGGCATAATATCAACTTTCAATCCCTTATAATGCCAACGGCAAACCGGAGCGCCTTCTTCCATAGCATGACTAAACCCAAGTCCCCTTAATTGCTCCTCAAGTTTATAATAGCCATCCCTAGTGACCAATTCTATAACACAATCCACATCATCAGTCGGACGTATTTTCGAAGCGGCAGGATCACTAAGATACAGACCTACCGTACTGCCGCCAACAAAAACAACTTTTTCGCAAAGCGGCCCTAAACCCTTTGCCACTTCCATCAACATTTCTATATTTTCCACTTATCCCCCGAAACTTTAAGTCTGGCTTCCAACTCCTTAATAGCAAGAATCTTCTCCCGAGCGCGTCCAACCCTTATAGCATCAACCAATGCCAAAAACTCATATAATTTACGGTCATTTTTAGCAGCCAATGGAGCATTAGGATAAAGCGGCTCTATCGCCTGCCCGCGGACTTTACCCTCATCCCAAGGCCAAACATAACGGTCATCATCGGAGGAAACAATCGTATTCGACAATGGCGGCGCGCAATGAGCAGTGGGAATACCGCGACAAATAGGACCGGGCTTTGCCGGAAACACATATTTAAGGCCGTGAGATAAAAACTCAAGCAATGCGGATTTCATAACTTTCTTTTTTGATGAATCAATAAATCCGACCGTCTTGCATCGGTCCAATGCAAAACTTATTTCAGTTTGCGAAAGCCCCATAGAGTCAGCAATATCAATATGACGCCAACGCTGTTCTCCAAATCCCACCAGCTTAAGCATGATAACAATATCTTGCGGTTTTATACCGTTAAATGGTCTCATAATTAGAGTATAGCAGGAAATATTTCATATTGCAATATGAAATATTGTATTAATTTAAATCATATTGATAGATACAGCATTACAGCACTGTTATTAAGAGTTCTTGAAGTCCGGCTTCAATATTTAGTTTTCGAATTTTGGAGTATTGGCATTAATATGAGCTTTAAAAATTGAAACCAATTCCCTGACTTCCTGAGGATTAAAGACTTCATTTTGTTTCGGCAAATAATAATCTCTAAATCTTTTAGGGTTTAATATCCATATATCATTTGTAACACAATCTTCATCATGGCCAATCATAATATTCGGGAATAAGACCACGGGCTTAATATTATTTACATCCGCTCCTTTCACATCTTTCAAGTATTCCTTAACCCAAAGCGCGCGGCTTTTAGCTTCCAATATCGGATCCGGCTTAGTCAAAGGGTCCGAACCCAAAAAGATGGTTTCATCTTGATAATAAATTTCCACATTGCCGGCTTTGGCGGGATTTTTAACTTCAATAACATAAATTCCGCCGGGACCTATAATGAGAAAATCAATATTGAATTTATTTCCAGGCACATCATTAAAAACATAATAGCCATCCCTTGTTAGAGGCTCAATTTCTTCCCTTGTTCTTCTCCCGCCTTCAAGCCCTCGAAAATACGACTTTGCTTCCCCCAGAAGCCAATAAAAAACATATCCGCTCGCAAGCAATAGGGCAATCGTCATGCCTCCTTTATTCCTAAAAACCAGCAATATAAAGGAAACCAGAAAGGCGCCCGCCGCCGCGCCCAAATAAAAAAAGTTTTCTCTTATTTTCCATTCACAAGACTGCCCAACGCTTTTCAAAATCTCTTTCGCGAAATATATTTTATTCTTCATAGTTTTTCCCTTTGCTGATAATTAATTAAAACCGTCTTTTACAATCCAAAACCATTTTACCAATTAACCCGAATCATTCCGCTTCCTAATTAATTGGACCTATCCCCTTAAATAATTTTGCATATATGGATTTAAAGTTTTATACAATAATCGGGGGGAGATAAATCATGAACTTTACAGATATTCACTATTTGATGGAATTAATTTTTTTAATAGCCATACCTTTCGTTCCCATTGCCATTGGAATTCTTTTGCGCCGGAAATACCATCCATCCAAGGAAAATGTCAGCAGTCAAAAAGGAATGTACATTTTAGCTTCAATACTCTTTTACTCCGGAATATTGGCTCTTATTTTTTGCTTTATCATCGTCCTAAATTTCGCCGGCGTTTTATAACCTTCTCCCCCGAGAAATTTAATCTTCAAATTTCGGATACATGGGGTTGAAGTTTTTATATAATAAGCGCAAAGGGGTAATACTATGCTAACAATCATTATCATCATAATCGCAATTATAGCTGTGGGCATGCTTGTTCTTTTTATCCGGTCTTTAACATCCAAAGACATTGGTGAATACAAAAAAGCTGACTTTTTGTCTTCAGCGGAATTAAAGTTTTTCAGGGCGCTGGATAATGCCTTGGGCGACAAATATAAAATTTTTATAAAACCCAGAGTTGCCGACTTAATAAAATCAAGCGCTCAATATCATTCAAAGCAAAGATGGAGCTCATTTGGAAAAATAAAATCCAAACATGTGGATTTTCTTTTATGCGATACAAATCTAAATCCCGTATGCGCTATTGAACTTAATGACATGTCACATTCCTTAAATACTAAAATGAAGCGGGATAATTTTTTAAACAATGCCTTTAAATCCGCCGGACTTCCAATAGCTCACTTTCCGATCAAATCAAATTATTCAAATGATGAAATTGAAAATCAAATAGGAAAAGTTCTTCTTAATATTCAACACACAGCCATTTCTACCCCAAAGGAGGAAAGCAAATAATAAAGCGAAGTACTTTGTTTTATGGAGGTAAAGGCCATGAACTTTACAGATATTTACTATTTAATGGAGTTAATTCTTTTAATAGCAATCCCTTTCGTTCCCATTGCCATTGGAATCCTTTTGCGCCGGAAATACCATCCATCCAAGAAAAATGTCAGCAGTCAAAAAGGAATGTACATTTTAGCTTCGATACTCTTTTACTCCGGAATATTGGCTCTTATCTTTTGCTTCATCTTAGCCCTCAACTTCGCCGGCATTATATAATCCTATTTCCTTCTCATAAAAAATTTTGATTATATCTTTCAAATAAAAATCTAAAACTCAGAACCATCGTTTTAATCACTTAATAAAAAATCGCCCTGGACATCAATATTTGTAAGCCCCAAATCCATTGCCCTATCCACAACTTCTTTATATTCCCCGCGATTTATTTTTCGCGATATTTTGGGATAATCAAACGCTTTATATGTTGGAGTATATTGCGACATTATATTTAGATAAGTGTCTTTGGGAAGATTCTTGGCTATCCATTCAATGATTTTTTTACTGTCGCCATCATTATTCGGCATAACCAAATGCCGTATCATAAGCCCTCTGTATATCATACCGTCTTTAGCGGGTTTTGCCACTCCCACCTGGCGGTGCATCTCTAAAATGGACGCTCGCGTAATTTCAGGATAAGTGGCGGCGCCTGCTGAATATTTCGCGGCCCTCTTACCATCCGAATACTTAAAATCAGGCAAATAAATATCAATTATACC
>DAOWCC010000207.1 GCA_030639665.1 Elusimicrobiota bacterium
AATTGGCGGACGATCAGGTAAACGCCTTTTATCATTTAAATAAAATTCACGATTTTTTTGACCACATAAACAGAGATCCCAATAATAGCAACGCGCCCGCCGCGAACATTAATGAACAGCTTCCCGTAATGGTGCACGCTCACGGACAATATGACAGCCTCCCTTTTAAAGGAATGCTTAACGCGTATTATGACATGGAAAACAATAATATTTATTTTGGCGATGGCCCATTGGATAAAGTGGAAAACGGAACTTACCGCTCATTTGCTTTGGATGGCACGATTGTGCGTCATGAATATGGCCATTATGTTCATAACAGGATTTATCCCATTATAAATTTTGGCGAATTTGGAGCCATCAGTGAAGCGATGGCCGATTATTTTTCAATTACATCCTTTAAAAAAGATGGTATTAATATTACAAAACTGGGTAATTTTATCGGCGCGGGAGAGGCTGCAACCAGAGATCTTGTGGGAACAAATAAAATGCCCGACAATTGGGTTGGACAGGTTCATGATGACAGTTTGATTTTATCGCAAGCCCTTTGGGATTTAAGAGATGGAGCTTATAATCTTGGAACCACCTCTAACGGTTCTTTCCCCGGAGCGCATAACGCGGACCTTTTTACTTTTGCCTCGCTTTTTTATTTTCCCGATAATTTCGCGAACTTTTATGATGCTATGCTAATGGTATGTGAGCAACTTGAATCGACTTGTAAATCCGGTTCACCGTCATTACATGATAAGATAACTTCAGCCTTTGCCGCGCATGGCATCGCGGGATCTCAAGCGGGAGGGGATCAGTATGAAAATAATAACGGCCCCGAAAGCGCGACTGATATAAATAATTTTGATTCGTTTAAAACCTTAAGCGCCAATATTTATCCTTTGGCCGATGTGGATTATTATTCCGTGCCTTTAAGCGTCGGGAATTTAAAAGTAAAACTTGATTTGCCTGAAACCGCTCAAGATGATGTTTATTACGCTTATGCTATTTTCCTTTTTGACGCGAATAGAAACTATATCATGGACGCTTATCCCGTGATTTACAATGGCTGGAATGAAAGCACTTGCCCTGACACAGGTGATTGTAAAACACTGGCGCCAAGCGTTACCCTTAATCGTTCCATAACTCAAGCGGGACGATATTATTTGGTTATAGCCGGAGCGCCCAATCAATGGTATGGCAATTCAGAAACCAATAGTTCCTCTTTATATACCATGAATTTGGAATACTCGCCCTTAGCTTCCGCCGAAGCCCTTATTGTTTCAGCCTCTTTTGATAATGACGGAATTAGTTTTGAAGCGCCATATACAAAATTTGATATGCTGGTTCATCCTTCTTCTGATACTTTGACTTCGGCTGAAACGGTTTTTTCATATGCAAGGCTTTTAGACCATAATAAAGAACCTTTGTCCGAAACTCAAACCAATATAGGTTCAAGTTATATGGAATTGCAATTGGGCAGCCTTGGAACCGATGTGGATTTCTTGGACCGTCATCTTATAACGGGCAGAGTTAAAATCAAACCCGGTTTTGCAAATCGTTATCCCGGTATCGGCACCGTTTATCTTGAAGTTTTTGGCGTCAACCATATAGGCAAAGTTGTCTCTTTGGGTATTTCGGAAGCCCTGCATCTTACATCGAATAAAGCCGATGTGGTAACTTATAACAATGTCATAAGCGCGGGAACCGGAACCGCCATTATCAAATACGATTTATTAACCGGCGGACAATTAACCATAAAAATATACACATCCAACGGCACCTTGATTAAAACTTTGATTGATACAAGTTGTCCGGCGGGAAAGGGAACTCTTGAATGGAATGGAAAAAACCTTTCCGGCCAAAATATCGCGAGCGGTATTTATTATGTCAAGGTGAAAGGCCCTGGCATAAATAAAATCGATAAAATAGCGGTGATAAACTGATGAATATAAATAGAGGCAACAGGCAACAGGCAACAGGCAAGAGGAAGGATAGCACCTATCTTTCACTCTCCATCAGCCGTTTTGTTGCGGTGCTGCCTCGCTGTCTCGCTGTCTCGCTGGTTTTTATTCTGTATTCCCTATTCTGTATTCCTTCCGTTTATGCTTCCGGTCCGGGAACCGTGGCGGGGCAATTTCTTAAAACGGATATAAGCCCCAGAGCTCTTGGCATGGGAGGCAGTTTTGTGGCTGTTGCCGACGGAATATACAGCGTGACCTATAATCCCGCGGGCTTGGGCCAATTATATCTTCCTGAAGTATCGGCAATGCATTTATCGGGTTTTTCGGATAATAAAACTCAATTTGTAGCGGTTGGAGCTCCTCTTCCGTTTCTTGGCCTGTCGGGCATAGGCAAGCCCGGTTTTGCTTTCTCGGCTTTATTTGAAAGTGACGGAAATTTTACATATCGTTCCATAGATCCCTCCAACGGTTCCATTTACACAAAAAAAATGGACGCGGAAAAAAATACGGTTTTGTCGTTTTCTTATGGTGAAAAGATTTTTGATGACGATGTGAATATTGAAGGCTATGACGCCGCGATTGCGCAATACATGGGACTTTCGGTTAAATATTTAAAATCAACTCTCTTGGATGAATATTCAGCTTCCTCATTTCTTCTTGATGCCGGATATTTGATTACTGAAACCAATATGGGCCTTTCCTTGGGCGCTTCCATTTCAAATGTAGGCGGAAAATTAAAATATATCAGCAAAGAAGAATCTCTTCCTACCATTTTAAGGCTTGGAGCTTCTTATTTCAAACCCACAATTATGGACCAAACTCTGCTTTTTTCCGTGGAAGGAGATATTTATACAAATGAAAAATTAAAAGCTCTTAAACTCGGTTTGGAATATCATTTTCAAAAAGTGTTTAACTTGCGAGTGGGATATAAAGCCATGGATGACAATAGCGGCATGACCATGGGCGTGGGCTTTTTTCATGAAGGAATTGAACTGGATTTTGGTATGTCCGTTTCAAATGAGGTTTTCAATACATCACAAATTTCTCTTACCTATAAATTCCGCGGTTTTAGAGGATATAAATCCTCTAAGAAACGCGAATACTATGCTCCACCAAAACAAATCAAAAAGAAACCGAAAAAGAAAAAACGAGTGGACCCGAGAAAAGAAAAATCAAAGGATACGGACTTTTTCTGGATATATTAAAAAATGCTTAATGCTTTTTTAGCGCGACAGCGCGGCAGTTATCAGCGAGACAGTTCAATAGCAGAACGATGAAGCTTTTACTTCTGGACTCCAAGACTCCCGAATTTTCGGGAAAGCGCGTTTATTTAATAGTATAATGTAAAAGTTGTAAGGTTCAAATACCATTATATATGAAAGAGGGGTTATTACTATGCAAAAAAAACTATTAATCGGCATTGTGGCATTATTTATCTGTGCTTGCGCGTCAGCACCTGATAAGAGTACAGTTTCAGATAAAGGCGAAATAAACAGAGAATGGATTGAAGAAGGAATAACAAAACACTATATTTTTGC
>DAOWCC010000241.1 GCA_030639665.1 Elusimicrobiota bacterium
ATGTTGTTGGAAGAAATAAAAATACCGGAAGGCGAAAGACAGGTGGGAGAGGCGCTAATCTTTTAAGCGGCAGGACGCCGGAGATAGATTTAAAACAGCAAGAATTGGAGGGCACCAATCTCGATAAGTTGATATCCATTCCAAATCCCGTTCAAGGGTATCGCGTTCAAGTTGCCAATGACAAGGATTTTGTGAAAATTAAGCATGATAAAGAGTATGATGTCTTTGACGATGTTGATTTTAGCGACTTGCTTCCTCCCGGAAGATATTGGATCAGAATTTCATATATAGATTTACTTGGTTTTGAAGGCAAATTTAATAAACCCAGAATAATCATCATTAAATAAACAGGCCGAATCAAAATTTTTTTGATATTTTAAATTTCTTCATAGGGGAATTTAGCTTCCCCTTGACAAGTCAAGGCTTATCTGCTATATATATGTATGTAGTGGCTGTTGTTTTGATGTTTTTTTGAGGGAGGCGTTGCAGTTGTTTGGAGTTGTAGTCTGTAGAGCTTCTGTTTGGTTGTGCGTGTTTTTGTGCGCTGTGTGAGTTGAGTGTGAGGCGTGTGAGGGAGTGCGAAAAGGACGGTGAGAGAGGCGCAATCTTTTCGTGCTCCCTTTTAGTTTTAGTCCCCACACATAGGATTTTGAAAGCTATTCTAGAATCTTATGTGTGGGGATTTTTAATTTCTCTCCTTTTTATTTAAAATATAATTATATGTTTATTAATACTCTCAAGATAAAGGGCTGTATTCTTTTTTCTATATTTTGGTTTTCTTCTATTTTAAATACTTTCGCCTACCAAACCGAAACCAAAGAAACCGTGTGGGATGAGATAATGTTTGAACAAAGCATTATTAATATGCGCAGGGGCGTTTATCATATGGAGGGAGAAAATTATGTTGAGGCCGCCAATGAATTTATCAAGGCTATAACCAAAAATCCTTATGATGCCAATGCTCACATTTTTTACGGTTCAAGTCTTTACTGGCTTGGAGATATTGATAAGGCATTGCTTGAATATGAACTTGCCTTAAAATTTGATTCAAAAAATCCTTTGGCTTTCCAATTAATGGCTATTGCTTACGCTTGGAAAGGCGAAATGGTCGAGGCTTTGAAATACTTTTTAGAAGCTGAAAAATACGGCCCTCAAAGGTCCGATATAAAAATGAATTTAGGTTCGGTTTATTTTAGCCTTGGAAATTTTGATAAATCTCTTTTTTACTTTAGAAAGGCATTGAAACTGGAACCTAAAAATCCTCTTTACAATTTTCAGTTGGGCGCTTTATACAAAAGGCTTGGCAGATATTATGACGCTTTGCATTATATGCGGGCCGCCTCGCGTTATGATAGAAATTATGAAGACGCTTTTTTTGAACTTGGAACAATTTATGAAAAACTTGCCGATAAAGATAAGGCCATAAGTTCTTATAAGCGGGCATTGTATCTTAAGCCTCTTGATAGCGCCGCGAGATTTAGATTGGCTGTGGCCCTTTTAAAAAGCGGCCAATTTAAAAAAATAGAAAAGTATCTTATTGAGGCTTTTAATCTTACTCCCAAAAATGAAAAAGGCGGAATTTCTCTCAATCTTGTGTATTCGGGGCGGGTTAAAAATAGACAGCAGGCTCCGGGCGATAGGCGCCAAGCAACGGATGGTAAATCCTCTAAAGATGACGGGCATGAAAATGATATTTTAAATTCCATCGAAAATTCTCTCAGAAAGATTGACGGAGATGAGGATATAAAACTAAAGGTGGAGTTTTTATCATTGCCAAAAACTTCAATTGTAAGGTCGTCAAGTGAGAAAAGAAAAACTTTAAGCGGCGGTTTGAAAAAGCGGCTCGCGGATTTTTCATCACCCCAAGATTCAAAGTCAATGACCCCGCCATCTGCTTACGCGCCGAGAGGTCTGTCGAATAAGGGCGCACAAAGCTCTGCCGGGGTGAATCAACTTTTTAATAAACCCAAGGTTTCCTATAAAAAGAGCGAATATTTTATTAATGAGATCGACGCGCGAAAAAGGGAAGATAGAATATCTGAAATTATCGGAGAAATTGATAAAATACTTTCCAATTCCAATTCGGATAATGATGTTAGAATTTCAGTTAGTCTTGAAACGAATAAAAGAGCGTCTTCATCTATGTCTGATATTGATAGCGGAACGCCCCTGCGGGAAGGGTCGGTTAAAGTGGCTTATAATCCCAGGATGGTCGGCAATGATATGGGGCTCTGGGTTGTGGGGCGTAATTGGCTTGAAAATGTCGAAGACGGTTTAATTGAGCTTGATGATTTTCTATCGGTTTCTTCTTCTCCTCCAATAACCCATGTTGTTACGGGCCTTGGTAATTTGATTCTTGGACAAGCTTCCGGCGCCGAGGAGAATTTTGAAAAGATAAAATTAACTCTGCCTCTCCTTTATAATTTGGGAATGAGCGTGATG
>DAOWCC010000087.1 GCA_030639665.1 Elusimicrobiota bacterium
ATGTGGTCCGGTTATATAGCCGGCAGACATTTCGATTATAATGTCACTAAAATGGATAATAAGCTTCTCAGGACGAAAATGGAGTATTTTTCTTTTAAAGTTCAAAATGGCCTGGCTTATCTGGAAATGGCAAAAAAAACAGACGGACAAATGAGAAAAATATTGGGTATGGGTAAGTCCGCCTATGTGGATAGGAGATCTTTGGGCGGAGCCAATTTATCCGAGCTGTCGGATTTTAAAAAAATATTGTCAGAAAATATTTCAAAAGAAAATGCTTCAACTTTGGACGAATCCGTTACCAAAATGAACGCGATGAGCGAAAAAAGACTTTCAAGTTTCGCGGAAATAACTTGGTATATGACCAATAGACATAATTTTTCAAAAGCCATTCCTTCTTTTTGGCCTACGGAAGGGAGAGTCGCTTCGCGTTTCGGCTATAGGAGATCTCCCATAAGTCTGCGCAGGGAATTTCATCATGGAGTGGATATTGCCAATTCCCCCGGCACCAAAATAGTTTCAACCGCCGATGGCGTTGTGCGCCATACGGGCTGGGCCACCGGTTATGGTCTTACCGTTTTGGTTGATCATGGTTTTGGCTATTCAACTTTATACGCTCATCTTAGCGAAGTTTTGATTGAGGAAAATCAAAAAGTAAAAAGAGGGCAAAAATTGGCCAGTATGGGTTCTACCGGTTCTTCAACGGGGCCTCATCTTCATTATGAAGTTTGGCAACATTCCGTGCCTAAAAATCCTATGCCGTATATCAAGACAAATACTCGGCTTAGTGAAAATATGAGTATTTTTGAGAAGATTTTTTCCGCGGGTAAAAGCAATTAAAAAAAGTGGCAACCGGTTTTTCAGAGAATAGCAGTAATTACAATGTATTGGGGCGCTTTAGGATTTAGGTTTTTTCTTAGTCTTAATCTGCCGTTAATAGGAGGGAGTATGGGACTTTTTAAAGGTTCAAAAATGACTTTTGATTCACATAATACCGAAACAGTCGTAGGATATGACGCTTATTTTCAGGGAACTTTTACCATAAAGGGTTCATTGAAAGTTGATGGACGGCTTGATGGCTCCATCGTTGACGGAAAGATGGTTACGGTGGGTAAAACCGGGAAGATAAAAGGCGATGTTTCCTGTGAACAAGCGATTGTTCTGGGAGAGATTAAAGGCAATATAAACGCTTTGGAAAATATCGAAATTATGGCGGGAAGCAGAGTGGAAGGAGATTTAAAAGCTCCCAAGATAACTCTGGAAGAAGGTTCGTTTTTTAACGGTCATTGCACTATGTTGACAAAAGCGGACACCGTTCCAAATAAACAGGAGAAAGTGAAAAGCTGATATGATATCTCTTTTAAACAAATATAAAAAACCCATATTCATAGCCACAGTGTCTATCTTTCTCGCCAGTATCGTGTTTATGGCCGGAAATTTCCTCGCCGATACCACCACCGGAGTGGTTGCCAATGTGGGCGGCAAGAAAATAATGTATAAAGATTTCACCACGCGGGTTAAGATGGTTTTGGATAATATTTCCGAAAGCGGAACGCCCGTAAATGAAATTATTCGCAAGGGCGTTAAGCAGGAAGTGTTTAGAGATATGATTGTTGAAGAGCTTTTATCTTCTGAAGCCGAGAAAAACGGCATGGAGATTTCAGATTTTGAAATAGCCATGGAAGTTCAAAATACTCCCTATTTTAAAGGCAAAGACGGCAGATTTAATCAGCGGCTTTACTATCAGACGGTTTGGGATAGATTGCATATGACTCCGTCGGAGTATGAAGCGTGGAGAAAAAAAGCCAGGCTTGCCTCCAAGTTTAAAGAGTTTGTGCACTCGGGTATAAAAATAACTCCCGAAGAATTAAAAAGTTTTTATCGCGCTTCAAATAAAGGCGGTCTTAAAAATTTTGAAAAAGAAAAAGAGGAATATCGCCGCAAGCTTGCTCAGGAAAAATTTCTCAATATAATAAATTATCACTTACAAAGGCTTACCGCTCAAGTTGAAGTAAAAAACTATCTTAAAGAGAGAGAAGAAGGAAGATAGTAATCAAAGAGTCGGGGAGTTTAAGAGTCTTGGAGTTATAGAGTTAATGTTGTTCTCTAAACTCTCAATTCTAAGCTCTCAACTCCACAAACTCCATCGTGATTGAAATCAAAAAACTTAATAAAACTTTCGGCGCTTGCAGGGCGCTGAATGATTTGGATATAACCGTTAAGCCGGGAGAAATCTTTGGTTTTTTGGGTCCTAATGGAGCGGGAAAAACCACGGCCGTAAAAATTATTTCAGGTATTTTAAGACCAACCTCGGGAACGGTTTGTATCGGCGGATACGATATTCTTGATGATACCATTAAGGCCAAAAGAACCTTGGCCTATATTCCCGATGAACCTTTTGTTTATCCCAAGCTTACCGGCTATGAATTTTTAAGATTTATCGGTGATATTTATAAAGTTCCCTTTTCTTATCAAAAATCGGAGATTCCCGTTCTGCTGAAATTATTTGATTTATCCGCTTTTACTCATGAACTTTTGGAAACCTATTCCCATGGAATGAAGCAAAAGCTTCTTATAGCGGGAGTGTTATTGCGAAGGCCAAAGGTTCTTTTATTTGATGAGCCCACAGTTGGTCTTGACCCCAAAAGTATAAAAAAATTCAAAGATATTTTATCCGATTTGGCAAAAAAGGGAACTACGATCTTTATGTGCACCCATATACTTGAAATGGCGCAAAAGCTTTGCACAAAAATTGCTATTGTAAATTTTGGTCGCCTTATTGCCGAAGGCACAATGAGTGATTTGAAAAGAATCGCGTCCATTGATGCGGATGGAGATCATTCCCTTGAAAATATTTTCCTCAAATTAACAGATTCCGAATTTTAATCTCAATATGTTAATCCTTCTCTTTAAAAGAAAAATAATAACCCTTAAGAACAAGATACTCGCCATTAAAGGCTGGAAGATTATAAAAAACCTTTTATTTCTTAGCGTAGGGTTTGGCATGCTTGGAGCCCTTTATGTCGGATTTTACAGACTTTTAAGCTATCTTGAGGGTATTCAGTTGATAGGCGGTATGCTTAGCTGGAAACTTACGGCCATGTTGTTTTTAATAACCTTTTCGATGATTATCGTTTCATCCATTATAATTTCAATGACCACGCTTTATTATTCATTTGACCTTAAGTTTCTTTTTTCCTGCCCGCTGGACATGCGGGTTCTTTTTTTAGATAAAGCTTTTGAAACCGTCTTTTATTCCTCATGGACTCTTATGCTGGCTATTTTTCCATATATCATAGCTCTCGGGCAGGTGAAAGGGATGGACTTTGGCTTTTACGCGTCTTATGTTTTTTTAGTAATTCCTTTTGTTATGGTCGCGAGCTCATGTGGAATAATTTTCAGTATGGCGCTGATGTATATTTTTCCGTCGTCCAGAACAAGAGATATTGTCTGGATAATGGGCAGTTTATCCCTTTCATTTGTTTATGTGGTCTTTAGATTTTCCAAGCCGGAAAAACTTATAAGGCCGGACGCGCTTGAAGTGGTCGCTCAATACATAAATTATCTTCAAGCTCCCACGGCCCAATATTTTCCGTCTTGGTGGCTTACCAAGGCCGTTATGAGTTACGGGTATTCCGATTGGTCGGCTTTTCTTAAATACTCGCTTTATCTTATTGTTTTAGCTGTTATTGTGTACGCGGCGATGACATATTTTTCAAAGTTTTTGTATATGAAGGGCTTTAGCGGAGCTCAGGAGGGAGTTAAATTTAAAGGAAACGATAAAATATCATTTGAACAAAAAATATTTAATTTAAGGATTCCTTACAAAGATATTATTCTTCTTTGTTGGAAAGACAGAAAGCTTTTTTCGCGGGACGCGAGATATTGGTCTCAGATAATACTTATCGGCGCTCTTATAATAGTTTATCTTTTTAGCATAAAAAGTCTTCCTCTCGACGGACCGGACATTAAAAGTCTTATTTCATTTTTAAATATAGGCGTGGCGGGTTTTGTTGTTTGCGCCATAGGATTAAGATTCATTTTTCCGGCTATAAGTTTGGAGGGGAATAATTGGTGGATTATGAAATCTTTTCCTATATCCATTAAGAGCATAATGATTTCCAAATTGCTGATTGCCGGTATTCCTTCAATTTTAATAGGTTTGGCGCTTATAGTTTTTTCCAATAAATTTCTTGAAGCGGACGCTTTTATTTCGGCTGTTTCCATTTTTACCATCATAATAGTTTCAATTACGATATCAATAATGGGTATTGGTTTGGGAGCTTTATTTCCTGATTTTAAAGTGGAGAATATCCATCAAATTGAATCATCCTACGGCGGTTTTATATATATGGCTTGCTGTATGGGTTATTTGGCCTTGATAGTGGCTATTGAGGCTTGGCCGGTTCAGATGCATTTCGCTCATAATTTTGGCAGAGCCAATGCTTGGAATTTTACAGGAGTGGGGTTTTGCGTTGCCGCGTTTATAATTCTTAACGCTGTGGTAATAATTATTCCATGGAAACTGGGGCTTAAGAATCTGGAAAAATATGAAATTTAACCTTCATTTTTTGTAGAATAAAGGTGTAGTTTATGCCGCGGTGGCGGAATTGGTAGACGCGCCGGTCTCAAAAACCGGTTTGCCTCTGGCGAGTAAGGGTTCGACTCCCTTCTGCGGCATATATTTGAGAACTAAATGGAAAATAAAAAAAAGATTTTATTAGTGGATGATGATATACTTTTTCGTCAGTTAATGGAAACTGTATTGGAAGATGATTTTGATATTAGTGTCGCTGAAAATGGCGAAGAAGGATATAAATTGATTCAAGCCCTTGCGCCCGATTTAATACTTTTGGACATTGATATGCCGAAAATGGACGGTTTGGAATTTGTTAAAAGGATGTCTCTTGATTCCAAATTAAAATATATTCCCACTATTGTTTTAACCGGCGGTGAAGATTATAATCCTCATACCAATGCGATGTTTAAAAAAGAAAAAAATGTGAAAGCTTTTATGAGTAAGCTGTCCTCATCAAGTGATATACTGGAAAAAATCAAAGAAATTCTATAAATTCCCCAATAACTTGTCTAACATATCTGTCAAAGAGTCTTGGTGTCTGAGAGTCTCGGAGTCATTTGTGTTTTTTTCGCGTATTGCTGGCGCTATCTAATGACCAGGACATAATACTTTAGGGCCTAAAAAGAAATCATAATTTTTGTAGTCGCAGAGTGGACTGGGGTTTCAAAGGACAACGAAGCCTGTGGCGCCTATGGCGCCAGACAGCCCTACAGTGTTCAAGTGGACTACGCTATCGTGTCGTGGTCGTTCACATGGTTTCCGACACTTGATGAAGCATAGATTCGTTTCCTGTGTATGTAGGACACAATTAATTTGTATCAACGGCTTGCTCTGCCATAGATAATTTAAAGTTGAGTAGCGGTCGCATTACTATGCGACTTATACAGCAAAGCAAGCTTTGCCACTACATTTATTTTGATGATTAAACGGTTGTGTTTTTGCCGTTGCCGGTGACTTACATAAAAACGTTTAGCGGTTTGTTAGTTTTATTAGATTTGTTTTTGCTGTTACCTGTCCCCTGTGTCCTGAACCCTGTACCCTACATAAAAATGCTCCGCATTTTTATGTATACGGTATGCTTATTCGGGTAGGATTTGCTTTTGGTTTCCACATAAACTCCGTTTCTTGGAGTTCAACGGCAAGCGCGAGAGTTTCTTTTAAAATGCAGGTTACGGGTATTGAAAAAATAACTCCCCAAATTCCGCCAAGTTCCCAGCCCGCCATTAAGGCGAATATAACTATCGCCGGATTTAATTTAACCGCTTTCTTCATTATATAGGGTTGCAAGAACCAGTCGTCCATAAATCTTATGCAGGCAAAGAAAATAAGCACATTGATTACCATGAAGCCGCCAAATTGAAAATAAGCCACCACCGAAGATATTAAAGCGCCCACTACGGCGCCAAGATAAGGCACCAAGCTGCTTATACCGATGATAATCGCTATAACCGCCGCGTAATTTAAATTCATTATCATCAGGCCTACAAAGGCTATGCTGAAGATTATAAAGGCTTCCGTTAAAATTCCTCTCATATAATTTCCCAAAGAGGCGTCTATTCTGGATGTAATATGAAGAGCTAATTCCACATATTTGGATGGGATATGGTCTAAAACATAATCCATTATTTCGGGGCCGGCTATAAGCATGAAAAAAGTTACAAACGGCACTACAAACAAAAGAGTTAGGGCCGGCATAAAGACCAAAATAATTTTGGGTATTTCTTGAATTATAACCGAGAGTTTATCGTTTAAATTAAAACTCGCCACCATAGGATAGTTTTTTAAAAGTTTTTCATTTATGGCGGTAAGATAAACATGAATTTTTTGCACATAAATCGGCCAATCTTTTTGGAAAGTTTCTATTTCAAAAGATATAAAGTAAAACATTGAATAGATAAGAGACGATATTGTCAGCCCCGCTATAACATAAAATCCAATTACGACATAAGTTCTTTTAATGCCGCGCACTTCAAAATATTTTATAAGCGGATATAAAATATATGCCAGTGTCGCGCTGAGGATAATGGGGAATACCGCTGTTTTGGCGATAATTATCAAAGCAAGCGCGCTTATCAGTATAAGAGAAGGAATTAAAAATTCCAAGATGGTTTTTTGGTTTTTTGGTTCTTTCATTATTAAGGGTTTTTTTCAAAGTCCGGATCAGTGGCCCTTCTGTTTCTCGCGATTATGGCTTCCGATCTTTCAATTTGAGCTCTTAATCTTGATGACATTACTTTAGCCAATTGCGTGGCCACGACAATACCAATTTTAGGTTTGGATAAAAAGAGATTTTCGAGTTTTGAATTAAACATCATAAGAACTTTAGTATCTTCAGCCGCGGTTACGGTGGCTGTTCTGGGCATTTCTTCCAAGAGCGCCATTTCTCCAAACATTTCTCCCGGATGCACTTCAGCCAAGTGTTTGGTTTTTTTTGTTTCTTTGTCAAAAACTGTCAGAGCCACCTTTCCGGATTCTATTATAAAAAGCGCTCTGCCTATATCACCTTCGGTAAAAATAGTCTCACCCTTAAGATAGGTTCTCTCGGCTAAATTTTCCAGAATATAAATAAGGTCTTTTTCTCCAATATCGCGGAAAAGCCTTATGTTTTTCAGGAAGTCAATTTTTTTTAGCACTTCTTCATCATAAAAAGTATTAAAAAATTTCATTTGGTTTAATCCTCGTCGTTGTTTTCATCTTCATCACATTTTTTGGAATGTTTTTCCGTGGCTTTTTTTGCCGCGAATAAACCCACGATTCCCGTAATCATTTTTACCCAGCCGGAAGAGATGCCGGTGGAGAGCACTTTAGCCGTCTCAATAGCGGTATCAATTGAATTTATTCTGTTATTGGCGTTTAAAGATAATATCTCCATGGCTTCGGCGCTTCGGCGAAGCTGGGCGAAAGTTTTAATCGCTTCTATCACAAAAGCGACAAAAGCAATGGTAATTATTATTAAGCAGATTATAATTGTGAGATTCATATTATGTCCCCTTTGACTACATGTCTTATAACCCTACCACCTGCTTGCAAATTGAAGATTTGCCTTTGGCAAATAAGCGGGTGGTAGGGTAAAGACAGTATATAAAATTATTGATGCCAATTCTTATTTAACTTCAAGTCAATCTTTTTCCAAATAGCGGAGCTTTCCATGCATAAATAAATTTTTTCCGTACTTAAGCCGGCGTCTTGCAAGAATTTTGTCATGCGCAAATAAATATTCGTCCTCAGATAATCGGGATAGCGCATTTTCCCGTCGAAATCAATAATAAGCTCTTCATCAAGTATTTTTGAAGAGGGGAATCTGTTTTCAATTATTTTTTTAAGTTCGGGATTGAATCTTAATGTGCCAAGACTTATCCAATGTATTTTATCAGGGCTGATTTTTGAAAAAATCGCTTTTATTGTTCGAGCATAATCTTTTTCCCAGCCTTTATAATAGATTATCGGGTCAAAATGAAAACCAATGCCATAGCCTGCATCCGCGCATTCCACAGCGCTATTAATCCTCTCTTGGATATTCGCGCTGTAAAATTCATTTCCATCCGCTACAATTTGAGGATTAACGGACCATGAGACAATAATGTTTTTTACGGGTTTTATATTCAAGAGGTTTTTAATGTCAGAACTTTTGGTTTTAAATTCAAAATAAGCATTGGGATATTTTGAGAAAAAGGGAACTATTTTTTTTGAATATTCGCTTATATTATCCAAGGCCAATGAATCTGAAAATTCTCCGCTGCCCATTCTCCAAAGCCCTTTAAAGTTTTTAAGTCTGCCTTCTAAAATATTTAAAAAATCATCAATATTTGAAGGTAAAGCAATGCCCGGAAAATTCTGATATTCCTGAAGGAAACAGTAGGAACACTCAAACGGGCAGCCAAAGCCCAGATTTAAAACATGATAACCGCATCTGACAACGGATTTTGTGCAAGGGCACTTTTTAAAAAAATCATAGTTTTCATGTATTATAAAAAGGTTGTTCTGTCTTTGCGCATAATCTTTTAAAGTGTAGTTATAACTTTTACTGTAATCTCTAATGTTTTCAATTATTTCACGGTTTGCCGAGGGAAAAAGTTTTATCGCTCTTTCAGTCAGTTCGCTTTTAAGGGATTTTTTTTCAATATAAATATTTGTGGGCGCGTATTCAATCTTTCCGGGTTTTAATTGTAAATCTTTTGAAATGTTTAGAACAGGAAGATAAAAACTGTCTTTTTTATGGGTTTTATAAGTTATCCGGTAGCGTTTTTTTAAAAGGAGGGTTTTTATTTGTTCAAAGGAAGATATCTTCTTATCTATAATGGCGTTTATTTCCACTTTATCCCTTTTTGCTATTTCAAAAAGCAATCTTTTTATTTCCCGTTTTTTATTTATGCCGAGACGGGGAAAATGTTCCGCTAAATAGCTGTCAATTTTTTTGATCATGGATAAAATTCTTAAGGGTTTGAGCGAGTTCTTTCCGTGAGGATTTTAAAATTTCTTTTTCATTGTCTTTTAAAGGGGTAAACAGGGGGGCTTTTTCGGGAGTATCCGTGATATAAAGAACGGCAAGGGCTTTTTTTTCTATTTTTTCCGCGGAGAAAAAAACTATGGAGGTTTCCATATCCAAGGATGAAATTTTCAGGTCTTTTAGCTTTGGAATATGAAGTTTCTCAAGTATTAATGAGCTTGTTGTGGCGCAAGCGGAAGTTTTTAGTTTTGAAAAAGAATGGAATTTATCAAAGAGTTCTTTATTGGGTAAAGAAGCGCAGGGTTTAGCCGGAAAATCAATAAAGGAGCTTGAGCTTTCAAAGTTGAAAGCTTTTTCTATTAGAAGCTTGTCTCCTATATTAAAAGGCGACAGGGCTCCGCAAGGACCGAAGAGAAAAATATTTTCACAGGGAGTCTCTATTAAAAGGAGAATGCAATCGGATATAAGAAAATTATTTTTGACTGATATGATAGTAGTATTCTCAGAATTATTAATTTTAAAGAAAATGCCTTTTGAGGTTTTTGAGTTTTTTTCGGTAAAAAGAGAGGCGTCATTCGCTGGGCAAATGATGCAATTTTTTTTTATTTTATCGGGATTTATGCCGAAGAATTTTTCAAAAGTGGTCATGGTTGTTTTA
>DAOWCC010000132.1 GCA_030639665.1 Elusimicrobiota bacterium
ATAAAATCATTAATACCGGCAAGCCTTAAGACATCTCCGGCCTTGCCCGCGGCATAACCCTTGGCAATGCTGCCAAGCCCTACATACATGCCTTTCAATTTTAGGAAAAGCGTCATGTTTTTTTTATCAAGAATAATATTTTTGTAATTTACAAAAGCCAGCGCTTTTTCAATTTCATTTTTAGTGGGCGGAATTTTTCTTTTTTTAATATTCCAGAGACGGCCAAGCGGCTTAAAACTGAGATCAAAAGCTCCACCGCTTTCATTTGAAATATCCAAGGCCGTATCAATTACATTCGCGATATCGTCCGTTATGGCAACAGGCTTTATTCCTGAATTATCGGCCGCCTTTGAAATGGGGCTGTCAACATCCCATTCGCTCATCTCCAGTTCCAAACGCTCGACTTCGTCAAAAGCTTTAAGGGCAAGCGCGTTAAATTTTTCTTTACTCAATTTCTTTTTATCGGCAAAAACTTTTACTTTAAATATCGTGCCCATAAGCATTTTTTCTTTCTGATAAAAGCCGTATTCCGGCTTAGGCGAACATGAAGCGGAAAGAAAAACAGCCGCAAAAATAAGAATAGTCAGGGATTTGGTAAACATAAGGAGATTACCTCCAATTGGAAAGATAAGTTAAATTAAAACAACTTATTAAAAAATTCTATTTTACTAATCCGGAAAAACCCATGAAAGCCATGGCTAAAATACCCGCGGTAATAAGCGCGATCGGAATATTTTTAAAACATTCGGGAATATCCGCGTCTTCAATTCTTTCTCTTATTCCCGAAAAAATAATAATAGCCAAACAGAAGCCAAGCCCGCTGCAAAACGCGAATAAAACGGATATGCCGAAAGAATAACTATTTTGAATGGATAAGATGGCCACGCCAAGAATGGCGCAATTGGTGGTAATTAAAGGAAGAAAAATACCGAGCGCCTGATAAAGCGCGGGACTCAGTTTCTTGAGAGCTATTTCAACAATCTGAACCAATGAAGCGATTACGACAATAAACATAATCGTTTGTAAATACGCAATATTAAAAGGAATCAAAATAAATTTATTCAAAAGAAATGTAATGGCGGTGGCAAGTGTCATAACAAAAGTAACCGCCATGCCCATGCCTGAAGCTGTGGCTATTTTTTTAGACACTCCCATATAGGGACAAATACCTAGGAACCGGGCGAAAACGACATTATTAATAAAAATCGCGCTTACCATGACTAAGAGGACTTCTTTCATTTCGCCCCCTTATTCTTTTTGGTAAAGTAGATTACCGCCGCGACAATAAAACCCAAAGCCGCGAAAGCGCCCGGAGGCAAAACAAAAATAAGTATGGGAGGCATATTGCCGGCAATGGCAATACCGAATATAGTGCCGCTTCCAAGAATCTCTCTAATCGCGGAAAGGAGAAAAAGGGCCAGAGTAAATCCGATACCCATGCCAAGAGCGTCCAGAATGGAATACCATAATTTATTCCTGCTGGCAAAGGCCTCAGCCCTTCCAAGAATCATACAATTGACCACAATTAACGGAATAAAAATTCCCAAACTTTTATTTAACGCGGGTGAAAATGCCTGAATAAGCAAATCAACAATTGTGACAAAAGTCGCGATAACGACAATATAGCAAGGTATCCTTACTTTTGAAGGTATTAATTTGCTTATCAATGAAATGACAATGTTTGAGCCGAGCAAAACAAAAGTTGTAGCCAAACCCATACCCAAACCGTTTATTACCGTGGTTGTTACGGCCAAAACGGGACATAAGCCGAGTAAAGCGACCAGAACCGGATTTTCTTTTATAATACCTTTATTAAATTCTTGCCAAGCGTTCATTTTTTATTCCCGCTAAAATATTTTTTTGAAACAACTTCCAAACCTTTTTTCACCGCGTCTGTCGCGGCTCTGGATGAAATGGTGGCCGCCGTAAGCTCATCGACAAAACCGCCGTCTTTTTTTACTTTCCAATTAAAACCGTCTAATGTTTTATCTTTAAATTGTTTTTTGAACGGTTCATTCTCTATTTTATTGCCCAAGCCCGGTGTTTCTTTATGGGCCAAAACGCTATAATCGAAAACTTCCCCTTTTGGAGAAACAGCCAAGAGCAAGATTATCTCACCGGAGTAACCTTCATTGCTGGAAGTTTCAACAGCTACGCCCTTTAAATTATTATCTTCACCTTTTATCTCGAAAAATTCTTTTCCGCTTTCATCAATAACGGTTTTAATATCATCATTTTTAAATTCAAACGGAAAAATTTGTCTTAAAGCTTCAACCTTCACTCTTTCCATGGCTTTTTCGATGGGAACTTTCGTAATATCATTAGTCACATAAAGCAATAAAGCGCTGAAAAAACCGATTATTGTCAAAACAAACACTGATTTCACCCTACCACCTCCTCACCAATCTTTGATTGGTACATGACATATAATAATTTTAAGGCAACCTTGTTGCCTGAGCAGGTGGTAAGGGTCATTTATTAACCTTCCACAGTTTCGCGTTTGTATTCGCGTCCCATTTATCTATAAGAGGAACAAAACCGTTCATTATAAGTATGGCAAAAGACACGCCTTCGGGATAGCCGCCAAAAAGACGAATAATGCCCGTCAATAAACCGCAGCCTAAACCGAAAATCAATTGTCCCCGTCTTGAAACGGGACTTGTAACCATATCGGTAGCCATAAACAAATCTCCCCATAAAAGCCCTCCTGTCACAAAATGCTAGAGAGGCGACGAATACTCAAGCGTATGCAGATAATGAAAAATTCCCACGAAAGCCAAAGTAGAACCTATAAAACTGACGGGAATAATCCAAGTTATATATCTTTTCCAAAAAAGAACAATAGAGCCAATCAATAAAGCCAAAGCCGAAGTCTCACCAAGACTGCCGCCCACTTTACCGATAAACGCCTGCCATAATGTTATTGAACCGGCCGCCTGAAGCCCCTCGGTTTTTAAAACTCCCAAGGGAGAGGCTGCCGTCTGCATATCAACAAAAGGCACCGGCCAAATGGTCATAGCGACCGGAAATGAAATAAGAAGGAAAACTCTGGCCGCGAGAGCGGGATTAAAAATATTAAAACCAAGGCCGCCAAATAATTGTTTCACTACGACGATAGCCACAAAAGAACCGAGAACGGCCATCCAATAAGGAAAATTTGAAGGGAGATTTAAGGCTAATAATATCCCCGTTACAAGCGCGCTGCCGTCAAAACAAGCAATCTCTTGTTTTCTGATTTTATTGATGATATATTCAAAGCCGATAGCGGATATACTGCAAACAAGGATAAGCATTAAGGCTCGAATACCGAAAAAATAAACCGCCGCTATCATCGCAGGCAATAATGCCAAAACCACGGTATACATGACTTTCTCTATACTATCTGTGTTTTTAGTATACGGAGGATAAGCTATTATCAGTTTGGTATTTTCCATTATTATTTCCTACAACCTTATGAGCCCTGTAATTTACATTTTGCAATCGCGGCCAAATTCGCGTTCATAATCTTCGCGTATTTAATCCAATGCACCAAATCTCTTTTTGACGGACAAACAAAAGCGCAGCTTCCGCATTCCATGCACTGGCTTAAACCATACTCCTGAGCCTGTTCAACATTCGTTTGCGCCAAATTGGCCAAAAGTATGGGCTTTAAATTTAAAGGACATACTTCCTCGCAACGACCGCATCTCAAACACGGTCTTTCCTTTTTTTCCGCCAATTTCATTTCATCGATAAAAAGTATCCCCGAAGTTGTTTTAACAACGGGTACATCAAAACTGTATTGAGCCTTGCCCATCATCGGCCCGCCGCTTATAAGCAAATTCATTTTTCCGCTTTCAATGCCGCCGCAATAATCAACAATATCCGAAAACATTGTTCCTATCGGCGCCTTTATATTTTTCTTATTTTTTATGGCCGCGCCGGAAACGGTCAAAACTCTTTCAATAAGCGGTTTATTTTTACATACCGCTTCATAAACGGCCAAAGCCGTGGCGACATTATTAACCATACAACCCACATCAAAAGGCAATTGTCCATTGCCCACGGTTCTGCCGGTTATCGCGTTTATAAGCTGTTTTTCTCCGCCTTGGGGATATCTGGGTTTTAAAGCCACGACTTCAAAGCCGTATGACGAAGCTTTCGCTATCATCAGCTTAATCGCGTCTTCCTTATTATTCTCGATTCCTATATACACCTTTAAATCTTTCGGAAAAAACGAGGCTATTATTAAAAGTCCTTTAAGAATTTCATCCGGCCTTTCAAGCATAAGCCTATGATCGGCCGTTAAATAGGGCTCGCATTCGGCTCCGTTTAGTATTAAGGTATCAATCTTTTTATCTTTGGGAGGCGACAATTTAACATGAGTGGGAAATCCGGCTCCGCCCATGCCCACAATACCCGCGTCTTTAACTCTTTTAAGTTTTTCTTGGGAAGATAATTCTTTAAAATCTATTTCATCGGTATTCAAACCTTCAGCCCATTCTTCCTTGCCGTCCGCTTCAATAAAAACGGTTTTCACAAATTTCCCGCAGGAATGAGGATGTTGATCTATTTTTTTTATTTTACCGCTTGTAGGAGAATGAACGGCCGCGCTTATAAAACCATTGGCATCGGCAAGGCATTGTCCTTTCTTTACTTCTTCTCCCACCTTTACAATCAAGGCGGCGGGCTTACCGATATGTTGAGCTAAAGGCACGGCAATCAATTTGGGCGTCGGCATTGTTTCAATGGCGAGAACGCTCGTCAATTTGTTTTCGTTAGGATGTATACCGCCGAATTTAAATGTTTTCATTTTTAAGATTTCTCTAAACTATAGTAATAAAAAGTTGTTTACTACTTCACTGCCGTGCTGCTTGCCCTTCCGAAGCTTGTTAGAGTAGGAGGGTCGCGCTAATTTAATATCCCAGTGTTCCGTTTTCGCCCGTTTCATTCGGATGACAAACTTTACATCCGTCGCAAGAATCCTCAATTTTAGGCGGAGCTTTTTTCGGCGCCATAACATATTTAGTCAAAGGTATGCATTTAACCGGACATACCTTGGCGCAGAGTCCGCAATTGACGCACTTTTCCTCATCAATAACCGCGCAAAAATTTTCAACTTTTATGGCGTCAAATTTACAAGCTTTAACGCAAAGCATACAGCCAATACAGCCATTGGAGCAATATTTGCGGGTCACGCCGCCTTTATCGACGGAAACGCAGGCAACATGATATTTCCTGGCTTTCTTTTCTTGAAGTTTCAAAACATGTTGGGGACATTTATCTATGCACGCTCCGCAGCCCACGCAATTTTCCGAATCCACCACTATAAGACCATTCACAATTTCGAGAGCGTCATATTTACATGAGGCTATGCATGAACCAAGACCGACACAGCCATAGGCGCATTGCTTCACGCTTGGCAGTATTTCTTTTACCGCCCAACAATCTTTAATTCCTTTATAATCCGCCAAAAATTTAGTGGTCGTCTCATTGCCATTGCATAAAACAACACAAGACACAGGCTTGGCCGCGTCCATTGTAATGCCCAATATCCGCCCAAGTTCATAACTTAAATCATCTCCGCCGATAGGGCATGTTTTTGAAGAATCTCTTGTTTTAACCAGCTCCGCCGCGAACTGCGCGCAACCGGGATAACCGCAAGCTCCGCAATTGGCTCCCGGAAGCATTGCTGTTACGGTATCAACCATCGGATCGGTTTTAACATAGAATTTTTTTGAAGCAAATAAAATACATAGGCCCAGAACAAAAGTGAGCGAGCTTAAAATAAGTAGTGGTATCAATATCGCAGTCATTGTTATTTCTCAGAAACCTATTGTACATGTTTTTAGTTTCTTTTTCAATTTTCAACAAATGTAATACTTCTTTTCCTTATATTATTGCTAAAATAAGGTTTCCATGAATGAAAGCTTTGTTATATTTCACCTTGACGACGGCAAAGAACTGCGCGGCGGACAGAGACAAACATTGCATTTGGCCCGGGAATTGAATAATCTGGGCCATAAGAATTTTATTGTCTGCCGTAAACATTCCCCTCTTGAAAAAGCCTCTATTGAAAATAAATTGGAAATTGTAAATTTGCCATATATTTTTGAATGGGATATACTCTCCGCCTTAATTCTGAAGAAGAAAATTAAAAACATCTTAGCTCAAGATGATAAATCCGGCTCCATTGGGACAAATGACCCGCTTAATAAACCAAAGGATCTGGATAAATCAAAAACCGCGATACTGCATTCCCACACTTCGCATACCGCCGCTTTATCCTATTTGGTTTCTCGGTTCCTAAAAGTCATAAGAATAGTTCACAGGCGAGTTGATTTTAAAGTTGCGCCCGGAATATCCGCGCGCCTGAAATATTCAAAAGCCCATAAAGTTATAGCCTTATCAAGCGCGATTAAAAAAATTCTTATATCGGGAAATATAGCTGAGAATAAAATAAGCATAATCGCAAGTTCAAGAAATATTCATGATGTGCCGTGGAATGAAAACAATTTTAATGACTACAGAGAAAAATCAAAAAAAGAAATCTCTGAAAAGTTTGCCATACCAAAAAATTCTTTTTGGATAGGCTCATTAATCGCCCTTGTTCCCCATAAAGACCCTGAAAACTTTCTTAAATCCGCCAAACTGGTCTTGGAAAAATTTCCCGAAACTCATTTCATATTGGCCGGCAGAGGCGAACTTTCAGCCAAACTCGACAATCTTGCCCGTAAATTAAATATTGAAAATAATTTCCATATTATCGGCTATCAAAGCAATTCGCATCAAGTTTTGTCGGCTCTTGATTTATTCGTTCTCTCTTCCCGCCAGGAAGGACTCGGCAGTGTTTTATTGGAAGCAATGAACGCCAAACTGCCAATTGCGGCCACTAATGCAGGCGGCATAAAGGATATAATAGAA
>DAOWCC010000094.1 GCA_030639665.1 Elusimicrobiota bacterium
GCGATTATTGATTTAATCCCGCACGCTATCAAAATGATAAACGGAGGGAAACACTAAAGAGAAATCAAAGAGCAGAAAGCAGAGAGTAGTAAACGAAAAGAAAACAAAAAAACAACTTCAAACAACAGAATGTAGAATAAAGAATAGAAAAAGCAGAATTTAGAATGTAGCGGGCGAATTGCTATTCGCCGAAGAAAAAAGGATAAGCGACACTCTGACTCCAAGACTCTTGGACTCTGAGACGCTATTTAAATTATGAATAAAATCGCGGGATTACTGATAGCTTTAATTATAATGACCGGCTGTCAAAAAAAACAGGAAAAATCAATCGGCATGGCGGTTGAATTTATGGATCACGCGGCCTGCGCTTATGTGTCGCGAGATAAAGGCTGGTTTAAAGAAGAAGGTCTGAATTTAGGCGCTTATGAAAGCTATGTAACAGGTATGGCGCTCGCGAGCGCCATGGTCAGAGGCGATATTCAAGTCGCTTATATGTGCTTAATTCCCGCCATTAATGTTTTTGCCAATGCTCAAGTCCCAATAAAAATATTAGCCGGAACTCATAAATACGGCTATGGCTTAGTCGTCAATCCCGCTAAAACCAAAGATATCTCAGGCCTTGAAAAACAGGGACTTAATATCGGTTGCGTAAGGGAAGGCGGTTCGGTTGATATTATTCTGCATAAAACAATGGAAAAATACCGTCTGAACAAAAATGAAGTTCTTAAGAATATCCGGCGAATGAATCCGCCTAAACAAATACTGGCCATTAAATCGGGGAACCTGGATGCCGCTTTTCTCCCCGAGCAATGGGCGACAATGGCCGAAGAACACGGTTTTAAAATGCTGTTGACGGCAAAAGATGTCTGGCCGGAAATGCAGGGAAGCGTCCTTGTTATCAGAGATGATTTATTAAAAAAACGCCCCGATGTGGCGAAAAAACTTATAACTGTAACTGAAAAATCAACCGCTTGGATTAATGCCAATCCCTTTCAGGCGGCGAAGATTTTGGCAAGGCAAATGCAGTCAATTAAAGAGCCGCTTCTTCCCGTTAAAGCCGCCGATTTAACAAAAAGAAGTGAGATAAACAATAAAGTTTTAAGCCGTTCAATGGCCCGGATGAATTATAAAACGGATATTTCTCCCGAAATGATTCAGTCAATGATAGATTATATGGCAAAGCTCGGCTATATTAAAAATTCCTTTAAGGCAAAAAAAATTCTGTATAAAGAAATCTAAAATTAAAATGGTAAAGCACAAACTAAAATCCGCCCGCGCGAGCAATTTAAATGACGCTAAACTCGGTTTTATTCCGATAATGGCTTTTCTGATAATTTGGGAAATCGCGGGCAGAAGCGATTTCGTGTCCCGGGGACTTCTGCCTCCTTTCACTGAAATTCTGTCGCAATTTTATGAACTTGTTAAAACCGGAATTTTAATTGAAAATTTGGGTAAAAGCGTAATAAGAGTATTGGCGGGATTTTCAATGGGCGCTTTGCTTGGAATAGCGGTTGGAACCGTGATGGGATGGAATAAATATATTGATAAAATTTTCAGCCCTCTGATAAGCGTTCTGTATCCCATTCCCGCTCTGGGATGGCTGCCGATTTTAATGCTCTATATAGGGATAGGCGAAGCGCTTCCGATTACCATAATATTTATTTGTTCGTTTTTTCCAGTTTGTTATAATACTATTTGCGGCATTAAGAATGTGGATAAAAATTATATTTTCGCGGCAAAAACGATGGGCGCTTCAAGCATGACAATTTTAAAAACAATCGTTTTTCCTTTGGCTCTGCCGACCGTATTCACGGGCCTGCGCCTTGAGGCGGGCATGGCATGGCGTGTTATAATCGCGGCTGAAATGGTGGCTATTCCGACGGGCATAGGCGCTCTTATGATGAAGGCCGAAAACCTGATAAGAATGGATATCATAATCGTATGCCTTCTTGTATTGTCCGTAATGACTTTTATGTTTGAAAGATTTTTTATGAAACTTGAGGCTAATCTGACAAAATGGAAATAAAAACAAAAAATTTATCCAATTTCATTCTCAAAAATGTGAATCTCGATATAAAAGACGGGGAAATTTTCGCTCTGCTCGGACCAAACGGAGCGGGGAAAACCACTCTGCTAAATACCATTTCGGGACTAAGTCCTTATTACGGCAATATCTTTTTTAACGGTTCTTCCATTAATGACTTGCCCGCCGAAAAAAGAGGGGCCGGTTATCTCTTTCAGGAGATATGCCTTTTTCCACATATGACGGTTCTTGAAAATACGGCTTATCCGCTTAAAACCAAAATGGATAAAACCATAGCGAATGAAAAAGCGACTGAAATTTTAAAATCAATGAATTTATTAAAATTCGCCAATCTTTATCCGGGGCGATTGAGCGGCGGGGAAAAACAAAAAATAGCGATAGCGAGAGCTTTATCGGCCAAACCGCGAATTCTTCTTTTGGATGAGCCGTTCAAAAGCATAGATATTAATACGGCGGCGCATCTGCGCGAAGAATTAAAAAATTTATTGAAAAAATTAAAAGTAACGGCAATTTATGTTACGCATAGTTTTTCCCACGCGGAAGAAATGGCCGACCGCTCGGGTATTTTGATTGACGGGAAACTTCTTCATACGGGGGCCAAGCATGAGATGTTTTTTAAGTCCCATAAAAATGAAGTTTCAAACTTTATCGGCTCACCGAATATATTGAATATTGATTCTCTAAAAACACTGGATTCGGGTTTATGCGAAGCCCAATGCGGGGACATAAAGATTGTCTTGCCTCCTTCGGGCGGAACTATGGGCAAATTGGCGATTCTTTCAAAAGATATCGGCATAGCTCCGCGCAATGAAAGCTCGACGAAATTCAATCAATTTGAAGGGAATATTATTGATATCTCTGAAAAAGATTTTCATTTTAAAATTAAAATAGCGGCGGGGAAAAACATTCTTTTCAGCGAAATTTCAAAACCGGTTTTTGACAATTTTAAAATAAAAACGGGGAACAAAATTAATGTAACCCTAAATCTGAATAATATAAGGATGAATTAATATGCCACAGAACACTCTTGAAACTCTACGAACAAAAGCAAAAGAAATTTTAAAGAAACATGATTTTTTAAATGAACATATCGCAATTAAAACAAAAACATTAACACCCGAAGAGGCCATTGGAAATCCCGAACATGACGACTATCCGATTATCAAAGGACGGGAACGCCTGCTTGAAGCCGAATTTAAAAATTCAAAGGGCGTGGCTTTCACGGATATGTTTGGAAATTTCGAGGCTAAGCTCGGCGATATAATCGATATGGAATTAAAAAATAATTTCCGGAGAGCGATTTTTATCTCCGCCATAAACGCCGTCTTGAGAGAATTGAATTTAATTGAAAAAACAAGCCACTGCAAAAATGAGGATTTGGTTGTTTGCGCGAAAGATGTTTGCGGTTTTATAAGTGAAAAATTCGGGAAACCCAAAATCTTTTTATGCGGCCTTCAGCCGAGACTTGCCGAAAAACTGTCGTCTGAGTTTGAAATAAGAATAACCGATATGGATGAAGCGCATCTTAAAAAAGAAATTAATGGAGTAAAAGTGGAAGGCATTGAAAAAACAGATGATTGCATCGCCTGGTGTGATATGATTTTTGCCACCGGTTCCACTTTTGTAAATGATACGGCGCCGCATCTTATTGAAAGCGGAAAACCCGTGGCATTTTTTGGAGTAACGGCGGCGGCTCCGACATATCTGTTGGACCTTCCAAGATTCTGCCCGCCTGGACATTAAACTCCTTAACTATTATGGTCATGTCAGTTGCATTTACACGCAAGACCGGGGTCGCTTAGTACTGCGCCCCTGCGTATCTCAACCTCCCCTAAGCCCAAGTCGGTTTCCGAACGCTCTTGCTTAGCAAATACAACCAACATTCTATGTCGTAGCCTTTTTAAGTGATAAATCCGTCCCTTTTCATATAACTAACCGTATTACCCACCCATTTAAGGAAATTTCTTAAAAACTAAAACACGAGAGTATGCAAATTCTGTCCGCTTGGACATTAGGCTGCTTTTCAGCAGCCAGGTCACAGGTCACAGGCTACAAATTAGCGGTAACAGATTAACCAAAAAGATAAGCCTTTTCTACTCACTTATCTCTGATTTCTGCTTTCTGATTTCTCGTATATTTATACTATTTGAGTCGGCGGGGGGAGATCTTCGTCCGGTTTTATGTCATTTGACCCATTCTCTTTGGACTCTTCGTCAGGGTCTTCCACTACATGATTTAAAAAGAAAGAAGCGTAAAAATCTTTGACTTTGGTTTTTTCAACCGTAAAGACAAGAATAGTCGTAAAAACGATAGTAAATAATATTACCGAATAAGTAAGCTCTTCCATAATGGCCGCATTGCTTATTCCGGCCTGAACAACCACAGCCACAAGCACAGCCGAAACTAAACCTTTGGGAACCATTATTGACGATATGATGGCGTCAAATTGCGTAACCTTTTTCTCAGTCGCCAATTTAACAACGGGAACCCTGATAAAATATAAAACAAGGGCAAATATAAATCCGGCCAGAACCACCGAAAAATGAGTCATCTGAATAGACAAGCCTATATAAACGAAGAAGAAAGTTTTTAGAAGAAATACGGCCTCGCCGAAAAAGGATTTTTCAATATAGCTTAGCTGAATTGGTTTTAAGACGGGGAAATTGTCAAAGACGGGAATCTGATGCAAAACTTCAATATTGCCCAGCATCACGCCAAATGCCAAAGCGCTAATGGGACCGCTATAACCCAACATCTCTGAAAGACTGTAAATAACGAAAACAAAGGCGGGGGTCAGAAAGATATTATTATCCAGCCTTCTGACTTTGCTTAAAAGATTGGACCAAAACACAGCCGCGACCGCGCCGATAAGCGCGGCTAAAAGGAAAGAGGATATAAGGCCGCCAATCATCATTGTAATGCGCATCTCATTATATTTCAACATCTGCATAAAACCCAAAGTCATGATTATGCATAAAACATCGCTGAAGGTGGATTCTATTATTAAAGCGGTTTTGGTTCCCTGCGCGATTTTAAGTTTGCCGATCATGGGAATAACAACGGCGGCGGAGGTGGCGGCAAGAATGGAACTTAAAATAAGCCCTTCAATGAACCTTACTTCATATATCCACATGGCAAGAGCGGTTATAACAATAAGCGTGGCCACAAAATTTATCGTGGCAAGTTTCATGCCGCGAAACGCCGATTCTTTTAAATTGGAAAAGGTAAGCCCCAAACCGCTTTCAAAAAGAATAATTATCAAGGCTATTACGGAGAATATATGACCGACTTGCCCAAAGGATTTGCTTGAAACAAGATTAAGACCGGGACCTATTATAAGGCCGATTACAACCAGCATTAAAACATCGGGAATTCTGGTTTTCTCGAAAAATTTGGTAAAAAAATGCGCGAGAAAAACCAAAATGCCAACCGAAAAAATAGCTACATGCATTTCCATATTATTAACCCAATCTCCAAACGAAATTATACCTTATATTTTTAAAAGATAATTATAATATTCGTAAATTTTATCGCCCATAATTTCAGCGCTGAAATTATTGTGAACAAATTCAATGCCGCTTGCTCTAAATTCATCCGTCTTTTGTTTATTATCCAAAACGGAAAGAATATTATCGGCAAGAGCTTGCCAATCTCCGGGCTTATATAAAACACCTGTCTTGCCGTTAATGACAATCTCTTTATTTCCTGAAATATCGCCGGCAATAACGCCAATACCCATGGCCATGGATTCTCTTATGCTTCCCGAAAGAGCTTCTCCTTTAATGGCGCAATTAACGCTAATGGCTAAAGTTGAAATAATATCGCTGACATCATTTCTTAAACCCAATAAACGCATTTTGTCTTCGGAAACGCCGATGGAAGCGGCAAGGGCGCGCATTTCAGGAGAATCAGTGGTTCTTCCCGCGAAAACAAAAATCACATCCTGCCGTTTTTTAAGAATTAAAGCCGCCGCCTTCAAAAGTATTTTTTGGCCTTTATGTTCGCTGAAATTACCGATAAGCCCGACCGCTTTGGCGCCGGGGGGCATTTTTAATTCTTCAAGGATTTTCGCGCTCGGCTCTCGCGGAGTAAAAATAGCGGTATCAACGCCGCTATAAACGGTAACAATTTTATTTTTATCAATGCCGTAATCAAGAAGAATCTTCTTAATGGAATCCGCCACCGCAACATAGCCGTTTATGAATTTATTTATATATTTTAAGCGAGCGAAAAAATGCGTTCTAATCGGATGAGAGACGCGTCTTGTAACAATAAAAACGGGCTTTGACTTAGCAAAGAGTTTCGCGATAAGCCCCATGGCATGAGCTTTGGGATGATGAGCGTGAAGAACTTGAATATTCTTTTCATCCAATAATTTGGCAAGCTTTAGCGCCTGCGAGATATCATAATCTCTTTTGGGCCGGAAATGTATGATTTCAAAATTCTCGGCTTTCGCCTTTTTCCATAAATCGCCGTTCTCGGGACAAGCTATGATATTTTCAATATTTTTCTTTCTTAACTCAATAGCCAAAGCCAAAGCCTGCGCCGCTCCGCCCGACCAGCCAAAACTCTCGCTTATATGCATTACTTTGATTTTATTATTCATAGGGTCCTAAATTTTCGGGGGCCAAAAAACCATGCTCACATAGGCCTTTATGCTCAAGTAATTCCTAATGCTATGCTGTAGATTATAGTAAATATGGAGTTTGACCACTTAGGCTATTAGGTAACAAGGTTATTTGGCTATTAGTCGCGACAAAACAATTTGTACCCTTTAAAAGTCTCAGTGCGGAGTTATGGAACAAAAAAAATTATGATTAAAAAAGTAATCCTTATTCTTATAACAATTTCTTTTCTTTCCGGCAGTTTATTAAGCGCGCAAAGTCTTGAAAACATGTCAATGACAGACTTGAAACCGCAAATGAACGACATTTATATCCCAAGTATTAAAACTAAAGCAGCGGATAGCTCAGCTTATAATTTTTATCCCTATGACCCTTTAATTCCGCTATCGGCTTTTGAAAGAGATATAGCAAAAGCCATAAATATTCCCGGTATAGACAACACTTTGAGATACGCGATTAAATTCAGGCAATACGCCTATACGCCCAATGATCTTCAAAGCGATGTTTCTCTTTTAACTTATACCAAAGCCATTCCAAAAACTTTATTCAAAGTCTTATTCGGCATAATTGATAATCCCACAAATGGCAATGCCGCCGTTTATAATGAAGAAAATCCCGTAATCGAAGACGCGCCCCAAGAAAATATTCTTCCGACGGAAGAAGATATAATGGCGATGGATATTGATGAAGAAGAAAAAGAAAGACTTATCATACAAATCAAAAACAGCAATATGATGATACAAGGAAGAGTAAATCCTTTAAGAGTAAAGCAAATGGTTAAAATGTTTACTCAAATAATACATGAAGAAAATTTAAACGGGATAAAGCCTAAGTATGGAGCTCCTCATGGCTGGAGCCCCGAATTTATCCGCTACTGTAAAAAAAGAGGTGAAATTATTCCGCTTACTTTTTCAAAGCTTCTAATGGCGCTTTCAAGCGGAGTAACGGCCCGCCATATGTACACGGGTAAAGAGGAAGCTCTTAGAAACTATATCCTTTCAAAAGAAGACGCGAGTGTTACTTTAGATCAGATGTTTAGGGAAAGTTATATCTTAAACAACGGCGATGTTTATCTAACCATATTAACGCCTTTAAATATTCTTTCAGACGCCTGGCGTCATCCCGACAGAAATAAATTGGCCGTAACCAGAAAACTTTCTCTTATCACCAATTTTTATAATGGCAAAGGAGATAAATTCGGCTCATGGTATCATTTGCACGGCATAATACTTTACGGCTATGTAAAGGGAAGCTTTAAAGCCACTCTGATCGGACATATAGAAAGCGCGGGCAGTCATATGCTGGGCGAAGGGCCGGAACAACAAGAGGATTATGTAAACGCCAAGGGCGGAAGAATAGGCGCTAAAATCGCGAAAATAATTAAAAAAGAAAAATATCTTGATTTTGACGCGCAGGGAATAAATTATTGCGACCCTGAAGTTTATTTAAATCTCACCGAAGACTATAGAGACAGGCTTGAGATAATAAACAGCAAAGATTTTCAAACCACGCTCTCTTTTGAAAGATTATGGATTAAAAGTCTGAACAAAGATTATCTTAATTGCAAAATAGAGGTGATGTATAACGATTATTCGGGCAAAATTAATTCCAGGAATCTTATTGTGAGAGAAAATGTTTCCATATTAAAAGGGAAAAAATACATCGTATCGATTAATAGCGTTAATCCCGTGGAAAGAGCAAGAGCTTTTATAACGGGCTGTTCAAATCAACCGGATCAGGCCATTGAAGATTATGACCCTTTTGCCGAAGATGACAATTATTAAGCTAACCTAAAATACACTCGTAAATTTAATACAATAAAAAACAAGCGTTAATGGCGTTAATAGCGTTAGTAGCGTTTAAAGGAGATTGTATGGAAAATTTTTTATTTTATAATCCCACTAAAATAATATTCGGCAAGAGAACAATTAAAAACACGGCTAGAGAGATTAAGCGCTATGGCAAGAAACCTTTGCTTGTTTACGGCGCGGCCAGCATAAAAAAAACCGGCCTCTACGATAAAATCGTTAATATACTGAAAGAAAATGATATTGATTTTGTAGAGCATGAGGGCGTAAAATCAAATCCTGTTCTCTCTCACACTCAAGAAGGAATAGAAAAAGCGCGCAAGCACCATTGCGATATGATTTTAGCCGTCGGGGGCGGAAGCGTTATAGATGAAGGAAAGGCGATTGCGGCGGGCGTTTTATATGAAGGCGATGTCTGGGATTTCTTTACGGGAAAGGGGAACATAAAAAAAGCTCTGCCTCTTTTGACGGTTTTAACAATAGCGGCCACGGGCTCTGAAATGAACGCGGGATGCGTGATAACAAAAGAAGAGACGCGGCAGAAATTCTCGGCTCACTCGCCGCATTTTTTTCCAAAGGCTTCAATACTTGATCCTGAAAACACCATGAGCGTTTCTAGGGAATATACGGCATACGGAGTGATAGACGCTTTAAGCCATGTCTTTGAAGGCTATTTCAGCACGCAAAACGACACAGCTTTTATTACGGATGAAATATGCGAGGGTATTTGCAGAACATTGATAAAATCAATGGACATTCTGAATGAAGATCCTTTAAACTATAATGCGCGGGCCAATATCATGTGGTCGGCAACCTTGGCTTTAAACAGTCTTCAAAGAGCGGGTTATAAAAAC
>DAOWCC010000206.1 GCA_030639665.1 Elusimicrobiota bacterium
ATCGCTTCCAATGCTACTTTTGCTTTAAACTTCGCTTCGAATTTTTTCCTCATTTTAAGCCTCCCTAAGTTTATGATACTTATTTTTTTACACCTTAAGTGAGTCTTAAAATTGGTCTGGTTTTCCTAAGCCATTATAATTCAAATGTGTCATAAATGGGTAATTCCGCTTCACCTTGATTAGGGTTGGGTGGGATATTCTCCACAAAAAATGAATACCGATATTGCAGGAAAGATTTTGCGGCGAACGATATTTGGTTTTTGACCTAGGATTTGTAGCGAATTCTTCTGGAACAGCGAGGATGTTTGAAAGCAAAAGCTATGTCTTTTGCTTGAGTTCCGGAGCTGGCGAAAAATCCGAAGGTCACATAATTATAAAACCTGCGGGGAGTGAGCGTGAAACTTTCCTGCGATACTAGAAATTAAAATACCTTAAAATAAAATGCCCTGCTTTAAAAAAGCAGGGCATTTAAAGTTTGTGTTATCTGTAACCGCTTATTCGCAAACAATGCAAGTAACGGGACAGTTATCACAAGCAGACTTACAAGATTCTTCTTTATCCGCAGGAACCGCATCACCTTTAACAATAGCTTTATTATCGGCATTCATTTCAAACACTTCGGGGCATTCGCCCGCGCATACTCCACATCCAATACATGCTGCTTCATCAACAATAGCTTTCATTTTTTTCCTCCAGACTTTATTTTCTTTAAGTAATCTTCAATAACAGTCCGAAGACTACAAAATAACCCTACCACCCGTTTATGGCGCTATGCGCCATCCACAAAATACGCTTCGCAAACAGGTGGTAGGGTAATTATACTATTTTTAAGCGTTAATTCGTTTTTCATCTTTAGCGTCAAATATATGCATGTTTTTATAATTGAAATAAAGAGGAACCTTACTGCCGGGACTTTTATTTGCAAAAGTACTTACGGAAGCAAGCACTTTATTATCACCAATATTGAAATACAAATTTTCGCGATGGCCGAGCAATTCGCTAACTTCCAAAACGGCGTCTATTTTTTCCGTATAATACTCCGCTCCTTTGGTTTCCAAAACAATATCATCGGGCCTAATACCGATAACAATATCCCTATCCGTATTTTCAGGCGACTCAGTCAATAAGGAGGAGGGAATATAAAATTTCATCTGTTCATTTTCAAAAACCAATTGCCCCTCAATAGTTTTAAGTTTTCCTTTTATAAAATTCATTGTGGGACTGCCGATAAATCCCGCAACAAACATATTCACGGGTTTGCGGTAAACTTCTATGGGCGCTCCTATCTGCTGAACATTGCCATGATTCATTACCACTATTCGACTGGCCAAGGTCATAGCTTCAACTTGGTCATGGGTAACATAAATTATTGTGGCATTTAAATTCTGATGAAGCTTGGCTATTTCAACGCGCATATCTTCGCGGAGTTTGGCGTCAAGATTGCTTAAAGGCTCATCAAATAAAAACACCTTTGGTTTTCTTACAATAGCTCTGCCAATCGCGACGCGCTGGCGCTGTCCACCGGATAAAGCCTTGGGCGTGCGTTTGAGAAATTTATTTAATTTAAGAATATTTGACGCTTCCTGAACTCTATCGGCGATTTCCGCTTTATTCGTTTTTTTAAGACGCAGAGCGAAACTCATATTCTCTTCAACCGTCATATGGGGATACAAGGCATAATCCTGAAAAACCATGGCTATTTTTCTTTCGCTTGGAGAAAGAGGATTTACGAGAGAAGAATCTATATACATCTCACCGTCCGTAATTTCTTCAAGTCCCGCCAACATTCTTAGAAGTGTTGACTTTCCGCATCCGGAAGGACCGACTATAACCACAAATTCATGGTCTTTTATCTCTAAATTAACTCCCTTCAAAACGGTAACATCGCCGTATTTTTTTTCTATGTCTTTAAATTTAACCGAAGCCATTAAAATTACCTCCGTAATTTTAGTCACAAGTTTCCCGCCACTACAACATTGGCGGACAAGCTGTTACGCTAAATTAGACAGAGCACTTGTCCGCCGGTTGTTTGGAGGAAGCTCTGTAACTACATTTGGCGAATATAATTCGCCCGCTACCATTATATGGATTACTCTTTTTGTTTATCCTTTTACACCGCCGAGCGTGAGTCCCGACATAAGCCATTTTGATGAATACAAAAAAACAATAAGAACGGGAATCGTAACGAGCATGGAACCTGCCGCGAACATGCCCCATTGCGTGATAAACTGTCCCTGTAATTCAAAAATACCCAAAGTCCATGTATATTGCTCGGAGCTGAATAAAACCACTCTGGCTATAAGATATTCATTCCAGGCCATTGTAAAATTAAAAAGAAAAGCAATGCTTAAAGCGGGAGTTGAAAGGGGAAGCACAATATGCCAAAAAGCCCCAACATGGCTCGTTCCGTCAACCAAGGCCGCTTCTTCAAGAGAACGGGGAATGGTGTCATAATAACCCTTTAAAATCCATATGCTGAAAGGCAAAGCGGATACCGAATAAGCGATAATCATGCCGAGATAACTATTCATTAATCCAAGCTTCATAATCATAAGGAAGAGCGGCAGTATGAGCATGCCGGCGGGAATCATTTGCGAAGAAAGAAGTAATATTAAGCCGGTTTTTTTACCGGGGAATTTAAATCTGGAAAAAGCGTAAGCGGCGGTGGAGGCAAGCGACACACCGATAAAAGAAGTGGAAACCGTTATCACGAGGGAATTCCAAAGCCATATAAGAAAATTGGTGGTTTTTAATAATTTAACATAAGAAATAAAAGTCGCGCCCGAAGGCCATAAGGATAAATCCGTGGATATGACTCTATCACCGGGCCTTATTGAAATGGAAAATATTCTTAAAAGGGGATAAACGCAAATAAAAGCGAATGCAATGATACCAATATGTATCAGTATATATTTTATTCGCTCTTTTCGATGTCGAGCCGCTTGCTCTTTATTTTTTATTTTTTTATCGTTCATTGTCTGATTTTGCCGCGTCAAATGTTTTAAGCCAAAAAACTGAAATTAAGAACAGGATAATAAAAACTATAATCGCGAAAGCCGCGCTATAGCTATACCTATTGTAAGTGAAGGCGGCCTTATAAAGAGCCGACACGAGAATATCCGCCTGCTCCGTGCCTCCGGCCTGTCCCGTTACAAGATAGATAACATTTATATTATTGAAAGTCCAAACCGCGCCAAGAGTCATAGCGGGCATTAAAACCGGTTTTACGAGCGGCACGGTAATATAAAAAAGCTTTTGAAAATAAGAAGCTCCGTCTATGGAAGCGGCGTCATAATATGATTGTGAAATGGATTGCAGTCCGCCCAATATAACAATCATCATAAAAGGTATGCCGAGCCAAATATTTATAATGGTGCAAGTGGCAAGAGGATGATTACTGAGCCATTGCAAAGGAGCCACGCCGATATAACTGAGAAAGGGGGCTATCTCAAGAACTTTGCTTATTAATATGTTTACAAAGCCGTATTGCGAATGAAAT
>DAOWCC010000107.1 GCA_030639665.1 Elusimicrobiota bacterium
AACCGCGTGAGCGTCAAACGGATTGATAATAGCGGGAACGCCTTCCCTGATTAATGTGCCCGTTTCATAATTAATTCTAACTTGAGCGGCATCAGGCACTTGTTTAATGAAAACGAGTGAATGCATTTTTGAACTCCTTTTACCTTTTTGATATTTGATTTAAGAACAAAATTTGTTGGTCGATACAATCTATATAACGATTATAAAATAATTGATATATAAAGGCAAATTTAAAACTGCAGGCCAAGTTTGAGGTTAAGGTTAAGGAAAAAAGAGTTTAAATCCTCGTTTAAAGGGCAGGCCTGGATTTGGGTTATAGAATTAAGAGGTCGCCTTCTAATTTTCTTATTCTCAATCTAAGTCTTAATCTTAATCTGTCATTGTGGGCTTTCACGAGAGATGAAATAATAATATAATAGGGGGTATGCAATGGATTATACAATTACCTGTGCTTTTCTTTTCCATAATTGTGCATGAATATGCTCATGGTTATGTGGCACATAAAAAAGGTGATGACACCGCCTATCTTTCGGGAAGACTGACCTTTAATCCTCTTCCGCATATTGATATAACGGGCAGTATTGTAATGCCCATTTTATGCATAATGAGCGGTATGCCGGTTTTTGGCTGGGCCAAACCCGTGCCGGTAAATCCCTTAAGATTAAATCGCCCAAGAAAAGACATGGCTTTAGTGGCTTTAGCGGGGCCGGCGTCAAATATAACCTTGGCTTTTATCTCGCTTATATTATTTAAAATGGTTTCAATAAGCGGATTTGTAAGCGCCGGTTTAACCAATACTTTTCTTATGGTTTTAAGTTTTGCGGTTATAATAAATTTAGCTTTGGCATTTTTTAATTTGATACCGGTTTTTCCTCTGGACGGCAGTCAGATATTATTGGGGCTTTTACCTGACAGATATCTGGATGTTTATGAGAGGCATATTCCGTATGGCATGTACATAATTTTGTTTCTTATGATCAGCGGCGTATTGAAAGTGCTTATTGTGCCGCCCATATATTTCGCCCTTATGGTATTTTCCAAAATGGGACTCGGTTTGATATAAAATAAACGGAAGGCAATAAGGTTATTGGGTAATTAGGGAACAAGGAAAATAAAGAGAAGTCGGAAATGGTAAAAAAATTTATGAATGATGTAAAAGATAAAAAAATAGTCGCTTCCGGCATGCGCCCGACAGGCAGGCTTCATTTGGGAAATTATTGGGGCGCGCTTAAAAATTGGATTGAACTCCAGAACAAATATCAATGTTTTTTCTTTATAGCGGATTGGCATTCTTTAACCACCGGCTTAAGCGAGGCCGGAAATATAGAAGAATATTCCAAAGACATTCTTATCGATTGGCTTGTTGCCGGTTTGGATCCCAAGAAATGTGTTATTTTCAGGCAATCTGATATTAAAGAACATGCGGAACTGGCATTGCTTTTGGGGATGTTTACTCCCGTTAGCTGGCTTTTGAGAAACCCCACTTTTAAGGAGCAGTTGCTTGAACTTCATCAAAAGAAATACAAAGGCCAGGAAGATAATATAAAAACCAAAGAAGGCATGTCGCAAAAACTTGTTCAGTCTCATTCGGATGAAAGTGAAGATATTGCCATCCATTCAGACCTTTCAACTTATGGTTTTTTGGGCTATCCCGTTCTTCAGGCCTCCGATATTTTAGCGTATAACGCGGATTTTGTTCCGATAGGAAAAGATCAAGCCCCTCATATTGAACTTACAAGAGAGATAGCCAGAAAATTTAATCATGTTACCGGCAAAAGTATTTTTAAAGAGCCTGAGGCGCTTTTAACCGAAACTCCTTTGGTGCCGGGTTTGGATTCAAAGAAAATGTCCAAGTCTTATGGCAATACCATAGAGCTTGGTGAAAGCGAAAAAACTTTGAAGAAAAAGATAAATAGAATGTTTACAGACCCTAAAAAACTGCGCGCTGATGACGCGGGCCATCCCGATGGCTGTGTGGTTTACGCTTACCATAAACTTTATAATACGGATTTCGCAAAGCGCGGAGAGGATTGTAAAAAAGGCTCCGTGGCATGTTCCGAATGTAAGAATAATTTATTTGAACTTATGATGCCGTCAATAAAAGAGTTTTCCGATAAACGCGCGGTATATGAAAAGGACACGGTTTTATTGAATGAAATTCTTGAAGCCGGAGCTGAAAGAGCGAAAGCGATGTCAAAAAGAATATTAAGAAAGGCTAATAGGGCAGTAAATCTTAGGAAGAAGTAGTAAAAAAAGAGATTGAGTAATTGAGAAATTAAGAGATTAAGTTAATAAGGAGCTCCATTAAAAACTTAATCACTATTTTTTACGGAGTAAAAAATATATGGGCGCTATAGATGTGCATTTGGATGTTTTTGAAGGTCCGATGGATCTTCTTATGCATTTGATTAAAAAAAATAATCTTGATATTTACGATATTCCCATTTCCCAGATTACAAAGGAATATCTTGAGTATTTGGATATGATGAAAGAATTTAATTTGGTTTTTGCCGGAGAATTCCTGGTTATGGCCACCACTTTGATGCAGATTAAAGCCAAGATGCTTTTGCCGGCAGTGGCGAAAGCCGAAGCTGAGGGCGGACCCGATCCGAGAGAAGATTTAATCAATAAGCTTGAAGAATATCAAAAGTATAAAAAAGCGTCTGAAATTTTGGAGAAAAATTTCCTTGAATATAAAGACGCCTTTTATCGTGGTTCACCCGTTTTCGCGAATGAAGATAAATTTCTTGATGTGGATATGTTCGCGCTTTTAAGCGCCGTGAAACGCGCTTTTGGAAAAGTTAGCGAAGCGCAATTGATAGAGGGTGAAAGTTTCCCCATTGAACCCAGAATTGAAAAAATAAATACCATGTTAAACAATAGGGAGTGGATTTTTCTGGACGATATATTTTTAACTGAAACTGTCCGGCTTGGTATAATTACATGTTTTATCGCCGTGCTTGAACTTATCAAACAGAGAGCGATAATTGTTGTTCAGGACACCAATCTGGGCGAGGTCAGAATATACCGCAAACCTGAGCCCAAAGAATCAGAATTGGACTCAAACGAGAGTTAGGAGCGAATTATGGATGAGATTGAAATAAAAAAAGTAGTGGAGACTCTTTTGTTTATATCCGATCAGCCTCTGCCTCTGGAGAGAATTTCTCAGATAGTTAATTTAAAAGAAAATAAGATTGAGAAAGCTTTGGAAACGCTTAAAGAAGATTATACTGAGCGAACCTTTCAAATTATGAATGTCGCCGGTGGTTATCAAATGGCGACAAGGCAGGAATATAGTCTTTGGATTAGAAGGCTATATAATAACAGGATGACGGTGAGATTATCGGCGGCCGCTCTGGAAACACTTTCAATAATAGCCTATAAACAGCCGATTACAAGAGCCGAGGTGGAAGCCATAAGAGGCGTTGAGGTTATAGGCCCGCTTGAAACACTTCTGGAACGGCGTTTAATTACAACGGTGGGAAGGAAAGAATCTGTCGGAAGACCTTTGTTATACGGCACCACAAAAGAATTTTTAAGGCAATTCGGTTTAAACAGTCTGGACAATTTGCCTGACATAAATACGCTGGTTGATCAGGAAGCTACGGAAGCGGCCGAGCAGGCTATGGCGGGCAAGCCATCTTTAGCTGAAGAAGCCATGGACGGTTTATCCACTTTAGACATTGATAAAGTGGAGCCTACGGAAAGCGAAGAAATTGTGGTGGAGAGTTCACCTGTCATTGAACAGGCTTCAAGCGACAATCCGGTTGTTGAAAATGAAGACAATGCTCTTGAAGTTGAAGAAACTAAGGAAGAAGAGCAAGAAGATATTTCTTTGCAAAATGCGGTTGATGAAAAATTAAGTGAAGAAGTCAAAGAGGATGGGGAAAAAGAAGAAGATAGTTCTTCCGGCGATTTTGATGATAAAATTGGCGAAGCGATTGCGGAGATTCAGGAAAAGAAAGTTGATATTTCAGATGATGAAAGTATTTCTCCTGAAGATGATTCCACCGATGCTGAACAGGCTATGGCGGACAAGTCCGCCGATACTGAACAGATTATGGACGAAAAGCCTGCTGATATTGTCGGTAGTTCGGACGATGAAGATAAAGAATAATATATGCCTGAAATAAGAAGAGATCCCGTTTCCGGCCGTTGGACTATAGTCGCCTCCACTCGCAATGAAAGGCCCAGTGATTTTGCCTCCGGCAAGATATCGGAGTCTAAGAAAAATTGTCCTTTTTGTCCGGGTAATGAAGACCAAACTCCCAAAGAAATATATTCCGTTAAATCTTCAAAAGAAAATAATTGGCGTTTGCGCGTTGTGCCTAATAAATATCCGGCTCTTGTTCCATCTTTGGACGCGGAATGCTTGGAGTCCGAAGGGTTATATAGAAAAATGGAAGGCAGTGGAGTTCATGAAGTAATAATAGAAACTCCCGACCATTTTAGGCAATTGCATGAAATGGATGAAGACGATATAAGCGAAGTTTTTAAATGTTTTGCTTCGCGCATCAGAGAAATAAAGAAAGATAAAAAAATAAAGTATGTTATGATTTTTAAAAATTATGGCCGCCATGCCGGCGCGAGTCTCGCGCATCCTCATTCGCAACTAATCGCCATGCCCATGGTTCCTATGAGAGTCGCCAATGAACTTGAAGGGGCTCAAACATATTTTTCTCAAAATTCCAGATGCGTATTTTGCGATATAATTCGCGAGGAGATGGCTTTCAAAAAAAGAATTATCGAGGAAAATGATTTTTTTATAGCGATAAATCCGTACGCGAGCAGATTTACTTTTGAAACCTGGATTCTGCCAAAAAAACATTTAAGCCATTTGGAAGAAACGCCGGAAGAATATTTAAAAAATCTGTCAGGAGTTTTAAAAGCAACGCTTCAAAAAATAAATCATTCTCTTGGTGAAACCGCTTATAATATTTTGATTCATACCATGCCGGCGCAAGAAGATTCATCGCCTTTTTATCATTGGCATATTGAAATAATGCCGAAGTTCAGTCATATGGCGGGTTTTGAATGGGGAACGGGATTTTATATTAATACCGTTTCGCCCGAGAAAGCGGCTGAGATTTTAAATTCAGGAAAGAAATACAATAAATAGTAAATGGAAGCATAGATGTATAGAAGTATGGATGTATGGTAATAACAAGAAACACTAAAATAAAGAGAGAAAAAATGACCCTACCACCTACTTATCGCCTAAACGGCGATTTAAAATATAGAAATCTTATCACTCGTTCCGCTATGCGGAACAAGCAGGTGGTAGGGTGAAGATACTTATTGCCGCCAGCGAAGCTTTCCCTTTTTGTAAAACGGGTGGACTTGGCGATGTGGTTGGAGCTTTATCACAAATGTTTTCACGGTTGGGCGATCATGAAGTGGCCTTGTTTCTTCCAAAATACAGAAACATAGAGCGCGGAGCTTTTTCCCTGCGCGCCATTAGCGGTAATTTTCTTATTCCCGTGGCGGATAAATTGGAAACGGTGTCAATGTCCCATGTTCAATGGGGGAAGGTATCGGTATATTTTATTGAAAATTCAAAATTTTTTGACAGGCCCGGAATGTATAGGACGCAATACGGCGATTATAAAGATAATGACGAGAGATTCATGTTTTTTTCAAGAGCGGTTCTTGAGGGAGCTAAATTTATAGGCTTTAAGCCTGATATTATCCATTGTCATGATTGGCAAACGGCGCTTGTTCCGGCTTATCTGAAAACCCTTTATCAAATTGATTCGTTTTTTGTTAAAACGGCATCTGTTTTTACCATTAATAATATAGCCTATCAAGGAATGTTCGCCAAAAAAGCTTTTCTTAAAGCCGGATTTGATTGGAATGATTTTACGCCGGATAAATTTGAGTATTACGGCGGCATAAATTTTATGAAAGCCGGTATTATTTTCTCGGATATGATTACTACGGTAAGTCCGACTTATTCGAAAGAGATACAGTCTTATGGGGAATTCGGAAAAGGTCTTGAAGGTGTTCTTAAACACAGATCAAAAAAACTTTCCGGCATATTAAACGGCATAGATGATGAAATTTGGGATCCCGTAAGCGATATGTTTATAAAGCGCGGTTATGACGCCAAGACATTTGCCAAAGGCAAGGCTTATTGCAAAAGGGACTTATTGAAAGAATGCGCGATTGAAGAAAATAAAGAGCTTCTTTTGGCCGGGGTGGTCTCTCGCCTTGATAATCAGAAGGGTTTGGATATTCTATGCAAAGTAATGCCTCATCTTACGGATAAAATGCAATTTGTCATATTGGGCGCGGGAGATGAAAAGATTTCCAATGCTTTAAAAAAACTCGCCAAAATTTATCCCAAGAGAGTGTTTTTTAAATCAGGTTTTGATGAGGCTTTGGCTCATAAAATATACGCGGCTTCCGATATTTTTATCATGCCATCCAGATTTGAACCTTGCGGTCTTTCACAGATGATAGCCATGCTATACGGAAGTTTGCCGGTGGCCACTAAAACCGGCGGTCTTAAAGATACGGTGTTTTATACGGGAGAGCCGAAAGATTCAAACGGTTTTTTGATAGATGCCGCCAATGAAAAATCTTTGCGCTCGGCCTTGGGCAAAGCTGTATCGTTTTTTAAGCGTAAGCTATTGTGGAATACCATGATAAAAAACGCCATGAACGGCGATTATTCATGGGACAAATCAGCTGAAGAATATCTTAAGATTTTTAAATCAATTCAGAAAGACAGTTGAAAGTATAGAGTTGAGAATTTAAGCCAAAAAAGGGAATTATGTAGTTTCCTCAATTGGTTCTTGTGAGAGACTTGTAACCTGAAACCTGCATCCTGAGACCTGCTATAGGCCATAGAGCCTATAGCATATAGGTCTTTTGACCCTAGTCAAACAGCTGTCCATATACTAATCTATAACAGGTATGAAATTCTTTCAAGCCCAATTTAAATTAGCTTTGCTTTTTATTTTGACTTTCTCTCTTCCCACTGCGTGGGCGGGGGAAAATACCGCTTTAAATTTACTAAAAAACTCTTCCGTAAGTTTTGAAAAGCCTTCTATTCCCGAAGTCAAACTTAAAATTATCGGTGTTAAACTTAAGAAAAACCAAATAACCGAACTTCCCCTTTTCGCTTTTTCCAGGACCACATCGGATATTTCCGCTTATCTCGTGGCGGCTATTGATGACGCTTCTCAAACCATTGAAGTTGCCTTGTACGGTTTTACTTTGACTAATGTGGCTGAAGCTTTGGTAAGAGCGAAGGATAGAGGTGTTAATGTCCGCATAGTAATAAATCAAAAACACACTTTTGTCAGAAGAAGCGAGGAAATTCAATATTTGATAGATAATAATATTAATCTTCGAACCATACGCGGTGTTGGCTCTTACGGCATCATGCATAATAAGATAGGCATTATTGATAACAGGATTTTGTCCGCGGGTTCTTTTAATTGGGTGGTTTCGGCAAATGTGGCAAATACAGAAAATATGATTTTTACCGCCGACACAAAAACCATAAGAGGTTATTCAAGAGCATTCGAATGGATGTGGACCAATTCCAGAAGTCTTGAAGACGGTCAGGATTATGGCTCCTATCCTCCAAATCATTTTGGCCCGGCGCCCGCAGATACCAGGCCTTCGCTTGAATTTCATGGAATTAAATTTCCTTCTTATTCTTTTTCTCCCCGAGGCTCCACTCAGAATCATATAATTGCCGCTATAGGAGCCGCCAAAAAGCGTATTACCGCCGCCATTTTCAGTTTTTATTCTCTTCCCGTAGCAGAAGCTCTTGTCAAAGCGGCCAAAAGAGGCGTGGATGTTAAAATAGTGGTGGATAAGGTGCAAGCCAGTCAGTCGCCGGTAATAAAATATGTTTGGGAAAACGGCGTTAAATTGCGCTGGAGTCGCGGCCATAATAAAGGCGTAATGCACCATAAATACATGGTGGCGGATGAAGGTTTATTAATGACCGGTTCTTTTAATTGGTCGAATAACGCGCAAAACAATAATTTTGAAAATATGTTTTATACCACAAGCGGTTATTATATTAAAGGCTATATTCAAGAATTTAATGAAGTTTATGAATTGGCATATACGCCTACAGCCGAAGATTTGGCTGAAGATGATGAAAAAGGCTTTCCTGGTAAGAGTGTTGGCAATAATGTCCCCAGCGCCTTTGAATATTACGATCCCTCCGATCCATATATAGAATTTTCCAACTAATTTATTCCTATTTTTACTAATCCTGTAAATTTGCAGACTCGCTCATGCAGAGGTTTTTAACGCCGTTGCTCTCTTCGGTTTATTCGGTGGCTGCGGAACTCAGTCG
>DAOWCC010000014.1 GCA_030639665.1 Elusimicrobiota bacterium
CATTTTTATTGCTCGAAACAAGCAATACAATTTTGCCATTAATTTGTTTTACTTTAATCGCGTCCGCCAAAGCCTGAAAGTTAGTTCCCTCGCCCGAAGCGAATACCGCTATATTTTTCACTTGAACACTGCTGGGTGTCCCTAGCGTTCCTTTGTTAGCACAGTCCACTCTACCACCTGCTTGTTCCGCATCGCGGAACGATTGTAGTTTAAATTATTTTTTTTATACATTTATACAATCCCTCATTAGACACACCTTTGGTGTAAGTAGGTGGTAGGGTCATTTTACTTTCCTATAAAATTTATCGCCGACTGCATTATTTCAAAAAACTTCTTGCTCTCTAAAGTTTCCTTTTCATCATTCCATGAAGCGCTTAGGCAATACCAATCATCTTTCTTTGTTTTCAGAAGCCATGTCATATTTAAAACTCCCGCTTCCGAGCCGCCTTTATAACCGGCATAATCAAATTTATCTTTGGATATATTTAGGCCGGGATTTATGCCCATTATGCCGAACGCCGTATCATCTTTTTTCTTACGGAAATAATCCATTAGATTACAAAGATCCCGCGGACTTGCCGGCCACTCTATTTTATTTATTTCAACCGGCTTATGATTAACGGAATACAAATTCAAAGGAATCTTCGGCAACTCTTCATCCAAAATTCTATAGCGTTCTTCAATATCGGCATTCAAATATCGTTGGGCCGCTTGGGTTGAACTTTTAAGCTTAAACAGCTCCGAGGTTTTAAGAAAAGGCTTTAAAAGCTTGGGTTTCGCGTGGCCGAGCTTTTCAAGACTCCTTTCTATTTTAGCTCGGCCTACATAATCAATTATATTGTCGGTTGCGGTATTATCGCTTTCAGATATCATTCTGACGGCAAGACTATAAAGCGTAAGTTTAGAACCTATCGGCCAATTTTGTAATTGCCCGCTTGGCAATGATTTGCTCTCTTCCTTAAGAGAAATAACTTTTTTCCACGAATACTTTTTTTCAACCAATGCCGCGAGCGTATAAAGTTTAAATGTCGAGCCGATAGCAAAAACTTGCGTCCCGTTTAAGGTTCCGATTTCAGCTGACTCAGCACCCAATTTTTTAAGCATAAAACCGACTCTGCCGGGCAATTTCTCAAGCCTTGATTTAATATCTTCAATACCAACCGTCTTTTTATAAGGCAGTTTAAAAAAAAGTCCAACTATTTTGCCTTTTTCAGGCTCTACGGTTATGGATGTGGGAATTAAATATTTCTTATCGGTATAAAGAATAAATTCAGCGGAGGTATCGCTTTTTATTGTTACAAACTTCACCTTAACAACTTTGCCGTGCATTTCATAAAGACTTTGCAGAATATGCCGGATTTTTTTATAGGCCAAGGCTTTAAAAAAAGAGCGATGAAAAGCATTAAGAAGCTTTCTGGGATTTTCATTTATTCTGGAGCCAACGCGCCATGCGGCTTTCAATAATTTTTTTCGCGCTTTGGGATTTATCTTTCGAGAGGCAACCGTTTGCGTTTTAACGGTTTCTTTTTTGATATCTTCAACACAAAAGCCCGAAGAAACCATTGAGAAAATTAACATTATCAAAAATACGCCTTTAAATACATTCATTTAATTCTCCCTTACCCCGAGAGCCCTAGGAGTCTATTTTTTTCTTTACTACTCTCCGCTCTCTGATTTCTACTCTCTGTTTTCTACTTTACCATGACACTTTTTTTGCCTTTTTTTATTTCGCCGATGACAATAGCTTCTTTAAGAGTTTTAAGAGCAAGCGCGGCATCTTTCTTTTTAACAACGGCAATCATGCCGATACCCATATTAAAAGTCTTCCACATCTCCTTATCGGGAACATGTCCGAGCTTTTGAATTTCCTTCATTATGGAGGGAACTTTCCATTTCTTTTCATAGACAAGAGCCTGAATATTTTTTGGCAATATCCTAATAAGATTTCCCTCTATGCCGCCGCCGGTTATATGCGCGAGACCCAGTATACCGCCGGTTTTTTTCAAGGCGGTTTTTAATTTCTTAATATCTTTAACATAAATTTTTGTGGGAGTTAAAAGTTTCGACGCGTATTTTTTCAGCATCTTCTTGTCTTCAAGAACTTTTCTTACAAGAGAAAAACCGTTTGAATGAAACCCCGTGGATTTTAAGCCAATCAAAACATCTCCCGCTTTTATCTTTGAGCCGTTTATAATATCCGAATTATCAACTATGCCGACTGAAAAACCCGCCAAATCATATTCTCCGTCCTTATAGAAACCCGGCATTTCAGCTGTCTCTCCGCCCAATAAAACGGATTCTGCCCTCTTGCATCCTTCAAGAATGCCTTTCATTACTTGCTTGGATCTTGCCAAATTCAATTTTCCAATGGCATAATAATCCAAAAATAAAAGAGGCCGCGCCCCGCAGACAATAATATCGTTTACGCACATGGCAACCAAATCAATGCCTATGGTGTCATGCTTATTCAGCATAAAGGCAAGCTTAAGCTTCGTTCCCACTCCGTCGGTTGAAGCGACAATGCTATTCTTATTTCCCGATTCTTTAAGGGGTAAAATTCCCGCGAATCCTCCTATGGCCTTGGATTTTTTCTCAAGAAATTTAGTGAATTTATCCGCCAACTTAATATTAACGCCGGCTTTTTTATAAGTAGACATTTATTCCTCTCTTAGGTTCTGTGACATAATTATTTTATTTGTTTAGTTTTCTCGCCTTCATTTCAATCTGAGCTTTTCTATTTCTCAGAACCTTTAATAGCTTATCATCTCCCACGGCAATTATCTGAGCCGCAAGTATCGCGGCATTCATCGCATTATCAATGGCGACAGTCGCCACGGGAACTTCTTTTGGCATTTGAACGGTTGCAAGCAAAGAATCCAAACCGTTTAATGTGGCGCATAAAGGCACGCCTATTACCGGACGAGCCGTATGGCTCGCTATCACTCCGCCCAAATGAGCCGCCATGCCAGCTCCCGCTATAAATACTTTAACCCCCGCTTCCTCACAAGATTGAATATGCTCTTTTAACACTCCCGGCGCTCTATGAGCGGAGATAACTGAAACCTTATGCGCTATCTTAAATTCCTTAAGCATTTTGGAAGCTTTATCCATTTTAGACATATCGCTTTCGCTTCCCATTATAATGGCAACATCAATTTTTTTCATGCAATCTCCTTCCGGTTATTTTGTAATGAGTAAAAAATAAATATAATGAAATTATACAATTTGACGATACCTATAAAAACCTTTTAAAACCGGAGATTAAAATGCCCCTTATAATCAAAGATATAAAAAACAGAGTAGCCACCTTAACCTTAAACAATGCCGCCAAAAAAAACGCTCTTAGCTTTGAACTCTGCGATGAATTAATAGACATCCTAAAAACTTTAAAACGAGACAAAATTCCGGTTATAATAATTCGCGCGGAAGAAAACACCAAAACATGGTCATCCGGCCATGATATAAGCCAATTGCCCAAAGTAACCCATGAACCTCTGGCCTATGACAGCCCAATGGAAAAACTATTAAGAAGTATTCAAGAATATCCCGGAGTTGTAATATCCATGGTGCAAGGCGGAGTATGGGGCGGAGCTTGCGACTTGGTAATAACCTGCGATTTAACTATCGGCGATCATACTTCAACATTCGCCATCACCCCCGTCAGAATAGGTCTGCCTTATAATGCTTCGGGCATAATGCACTTTATAAACCGCGTTGGGTTGAATATAGCGAAAGAAATGTTTTTCACGGCCAAACCCTGCAATGCCGAAAGAGCCTTCCACTTTGGAATTTTAAATCATCTCATAGCGCATGATAAATTGGAAAGTTTTACTATAGACATCGCCCGAACAATAGCTGAAAATTCCCCCTTGGCCATCGCGGTTATAAAAGAACAATTCAGAATACTTTCCGAAGCTCATCCCATAAGGCCGGAAGCCTTTGAAAGAATACAAGCCCTTCGCAGGGAAGTCTATAACAGCCATGATTATGGCGAAGGAATAAAAGCCTTTTTTGAAAAAAGAAAACCAAACTTCAAAGGGGAATAATTGTCAAAGACCTATATCTTTTCTGTAATGCATGCCGTCAAATGAAATATTGGAAATTGAAAAATAAACTTTATCTCTGGCCTCTTCAATATTGGTCGCCATAGCGGCTATATTTAATACTCTGCCGCCGTTCGTAAGCCATGTGTCTCCGTCTTTCCTTGTGCCGGAATGAAAAATCATTATTTCCTCGGAATTAATAAAGTTTTCAAGACCTTTTAGTTCTTTGCCTTTCTCGGGATTTTCGGGATAGCCTCCTGAACTTAAAACAACGCTCACGCAAGAGCCGGATTTAATTGAGAGTTTTTTCCCGCCAATTTTTCCGTCAATCGCGGCAATAATTATTTCAAGTAAGTCTTCATTTATAAGAGGAATAACCGCCTGCGCTTCAGGATCGCCAAAACGGACATTAAATTCCAAAACTTTCGGCCCGCCTTTCGTAAACATCAGGCCGACATAAATTATGCCGCAATAAGAAATGTTTTCTTTCTTAAGCCCTTCAATAAATCTTTCAAGGATTTCTTTTTTTATTATGGAGATAGTATCATCATCAAGATTAACGGGGCAGACCGCGCCCATGCCGCCGGTATTTGGCCCTTCATTATTATCCATAAGCCTTTTATGATCGCGCGAAACGGGTAAAATCAAAAAATCTTTGCCGTCAACAAAAGCCATAATGGAGGCTTCATCGCCAATTAAAAATTCTTCGGCAATTATTCTTGAACCCGAAGCGCCGAATATTTTTTTATCCATAAAATCCGATAAAGCCATAAGAGATTCGCTTTCTTCAAAACATATTCTAACGCCTTTACCCGCGCATAAGCCATCGGCTTTAATTACCAAAGGATGCTTCATATTTTTAATTTCTTCTTTGGCTTTTTCATAATCGGTTAAAACCTTAAAATCCGCCGTAGGAATTTCATTTTTTTTCATAAATTCTTTGGCATATTCTTTCGAAGCTTCAAGCTTGGCTCCCGCGGCTTCCGGCCCAAAAACTTTTACCCCTTTAGCGACAAGAAAATCCTGCAAACCGCCCGCGAGCGGAGCTTCCGGGCCGACAATAACAATATCTATTTTCTTGTCCTCGCAAAATTTAAAAATGCCTTCAAAATCATCCATGGCAATATCCGCGCATTGGGCAATTTCACTTATGGCGGGGGAACCCGGCAAAGCATAAAGCGAGTCGAGAAGAGGACTTTGTTTAATTTTCCAGCAGAGAACATGCTCCCTGCCGCCTGAACCGATTATTAAAACATTCACCCTACCACCTCCTTTCCCGCATAGCGGGACATAGTGGAATCTATCTGTATTTTAAAATTGCCTTTTCGGCAATAAGAAGGTGGTAGGGTCATATTATTTCCTTATCTGTTGTTTTCTGTTCTCTAATTACTATTTGTCATTTACTGTTTTTGTTTGCAATTTACTGACTTTTGTAGGATACTTTCCGGTAAAGCAAGCCGTGCAAAAATCTTTATCTTTTCCATAACCGCAGGCTTTAATAAGATTTTCAAGGCTTAAATAATGAAGCGCGTCCGCGTTTATAAATTTCCTGATACCTTCAATTTTAAGTTTAGTGGCTATCAACTCTTTTCTCGTCGGTGTGTCTATGCCATAATAACAGGAATTTGTTATTGGCGGAGAGCCTATCAGCATTATGATTTTCTTGGCGCCGGCTTTTTTTAAATTTCCAATTATCTTCTTTGAGGTTGTGCCTCTGACCAGAGAATCATCTATTAAAATTATGGTTTTGCCTTTTATGGCATCTCTTATGGGAGCGAGTTTTAAATGAGCCGTAAACTCCCTGAGCTTCTGATCCGGCTGAATAAAAGATCTGCCGGTATAACGGTTTCTCATAAAAACGGTTTTATAAGGCAAGCCGGATTCCTCTGAAAAACCCAAAGCATAAGCCGTCCCCGAATCGGGAACGCCGCTCACAATATCCGCTTTCACATTTTTTATTTCCTTAGCCAATAGCCTTCCGATATCGTATCTGGCCGACTGAACGGTTCTGCCTGAAAAAACAGAATCGGGGCGCGCGAAATAAACCTGTTCAAATACGCATCTCGCGGTTTCTTTAGCTTTGGCGAATTTCTTAAATTTTATTTTTCCTTTTTCTATCACCACTATTTCACCGGGCTCCACTTCTCTGACAACTTTTCCGCCGACAACTTCTATGGCGCAAGTCTCGGAAGATAAAATATAAGATTTGCCGAGTTTTCCAAGAAAGAGAGTCCTTATGCCATTAGGGTCTCTCGCTCCTATCAGTTTGCCGGGAGCTAAAAACAAAAAGGAATAAGCGCCTTCAAGTTTATGTAAATTATCGGCAATGGTATCTTCAATGGTTCTGCCGTGATATTTAGCCATCAAGTGAATGATAACTTCACTGTCGGTGCTTGTTTGAAAGATTGCGCCTTGTTTTTGAAGTTTGGCGCGCAAAGCATCGGCATTGGTAAGATTGCCATTATGAGCTATGGCGGTTTGGCCTAAATAGGAATTAAAAAACAAAGGCTGGGCATTATTAACATTGCTTGAGCCGGTGGTTGAATAACGCACATGTCCAATAGCGCTTGAGCCCCGAAATGATTGGAACATATCATTTGAAAAAACCTCGCTCACAAGGCCCATGCCATTATAATATTGTATGCCGTTCTTGGAATCAATGGCCATGCCGGCTGATTCCTGCCCCCTATGCTGGAGCGTAAAAAGCCCGACATAAGTTAATTTTGAAGAGTCTTTATTATCCGATATTCCAAATATTCCACACATAATTTTTTACCTCCGGTAAAAAATTGTCACCAGTCTCAGATTACAAGTCACCAGTAACAAAAAAATAAAATTAACAAAATGTTTGCAAAATAGTTTTCCGCCATTACTTCCTTAGTGAACAAGTCACAAGTAACAACAACTACAAAATAATTTTTTATTTTATGGGGTCCTGTCAGCAAGTTTCCCATCAGGGACGGGGTCTCCTAGCGGTCGCCCCTCTGCATCTCGTTCTCCCATAAGTCCAAGTCGAACTCCGAACAGCCCTGCTTGGAAAATCTTGCTGCCACCCCTTTACTCATGTTTACTTTTTACTAATAAATATCCACTCCCTTCTCTTATACTACCTGTATTACCCGCCCTTTTCTCACTATCTAATTACAAATTACTTATTGCTTTTTTATATTTATCATCTATATCATTAAAATATTCCCTTACTTTCCTTGAAACTTGCCCATTGAAAATATAACTTGATGGAACTCCTTTTGACATTGATATTACTTTTATCCCGTTAAGAAATATATCCAAATTAAAAATAATCGGTCTATGCTTGTCAACATTTAAATTCTTCAAATTAAAAAATTTAGAGTAATTTATAACAAGCTTATCCATATTCTTAAGAAAATCTATTCTCTTTCCAATTATTTGCTCCGGATTTTCTGGATTATAAATGAAACTTATACCCTGTAGACCATCTTCTCTTTTTGAAGTGAACCATTTATAATCTGTTATAAACCGGTATCTTATTTTTTTATCTGAAAATAGCCCCATAATATTAGCTGGCCCCATTGACATCCCTTCTTCTACCGTTATTCCTTGTTTAGGAAAAGAATCTAATCTCACTCTAAATTTAAGAGAACGAATGATTGTATCTATTTTATTTTTATTGATATTAACAATATTATTATTTCCCTCTTGATTAACTTGAACATTCCCACTACCAGCTATAACTTGAGAAGATTTATTTTGTTTAAAGTATTGCAAGAAACCAACTATTATCGCTACCAAAATACTTAAAATTGTAAGTCCAATTATAATTTTATTTGTTTTTCGTGAATTCATTCTTTCTCTTTTTTTGGAATAAATTCAGAAGCTAATTTTTGAGCCTCAGTAATTTGTTCCTTTGTCATTTTTGATTCAACTATCTCTCTACCTTTAGCATACTCATTATCTTGAGAGGCGGCAAGATTGGTCCATTTATACGCCTTAACATAATCTTGAGCCACACCTCGACCTCCACCATACATAAGCCCTAAAATAAATTGCGCTTGGGCATCACCTTGCTCCGCAGCTTTTGTATACCATTTAACGGCTTCTTTATAATCTTGATCCACACCTCGCCCATCCTTATACATATTCCCTAAATTATGTTCCGCTTGAGAATCACCTTGCTCCGCAGCTTTTTTTAACCACTTCACGGCTTCTTTATAATCTTGAGTAACACCTTGGCCTTTTTTATATATATTTCCTAAATTAAATTGCGCATACGCATCACCTTGCTCCTCCGCTTTTGTATACCATTTCATGGCTTCTTTATCATCTTGAGCAACACCTTGCCCATCCTTATACATATTCCCTACATTATGTTGTGCTTCAGACAAATCTTGCTCCGCCGCTTTTTTAAACGCTTGTATGCCATCACTTGTTAAATCTGAAAAACCATTAATATCAGCGATATCTTTAATAAGCTTCGTAGATAAATCTATCTGTAATAATGCCATTTGTTCAAAATGTAAAACAGTATCTATTCCAATATGTTCTTTTCCAAAACATATTCCACTCATTAATTCACCAATCTGAGGTGTTGCACTACATTTATGCTCTATACCCTCAATCATTATTTCATGAGATAATCCAAGAGCCAGTGCTGATTCAAGTTTTGGGTAAAGTTTTTGAGCTAATTCAACAAAATCTTCTTGTGTTATTGTTTGGGAATTTTTCTCCCAAATATTTAAATGCATCTTATTCAGTATCTCACTCCAATGCATAGGTTTAAGTGTTTCCATCGCATGCACAAAAGTCCAACAATCAAATAGTAAAACATAAATTGGACACAGAGTTGGATTCAACATCTCATAGCGCCAACCCCTAATACTTTTCATTGTTTTATCGTTCGATGAAATAATTGAATCAGAAAAAATTTCAGCTAAAAATGTGATTTTTTCATCACTACCGCTTGACGAAAATTTCTTTTTAAAATAATCGTAAAATCCCATATTTTTCACCTTTTTTCATAATCCGTTTCTTGTTGTTACTTCGTGCCTCTTTGCTTTTTTTGCCGTTTCTGACTTCTAACCTCTTGCTTCTGACTTCTCGCTGTTTGGCTGTCTCGCCTTTACTTTATCGCGGGATGGTAATCCCGCCGCTACTCTGCGTTCTCCGAGAATTCCTCTGTGAACTCTGCGTTTAATTCGTATTATGTTGCCGTTTCTGACTTCTGACCTCTTGCTTCTGACTTCTCGCTGTTTGGCTGTCTCGCTGCCACGCTGTCGAGCTGCCTAGCTGATTACATTTATTAAATGTAATCAACCGCATTTTTAAATATTTGATAACCCACGGCTTTTGATTCTTTTAAACCCGACGCCTTTTGCATATCTGCCGGTCTATCGGGATTATGATGAGAGAAAAAATTTCTTTCGGGATGAGGCATTAAGCCAAAACATGTTCCGGCTTTATTCACTATGCCCGCGATATCAAACATGGAACCGTTGGGGTTTTCAGTATAAGTTAAAGCGTGTAAATTTGATTTTATAATCCGGCTCATTTCGTTTTTATCTTCGACTATAAATTTTCCCTCGCCGTGAGCGATTGGAAGCTTTATTTCATCCGGCAAGTTCTTGGTAAATATGCAGGGGCTTTTTTTATTTACTTTAAGCGAAGTCCAGCCCGCGATAAAATGCCCGCAATTATTTGTGTAAAGGGTGGACACCTGTCCATTCCCTCTGTTCTCAGGAAGAAAACCCGTTTTCGCGAGTATTTGAAAACCATTGCATATGCCAATAACCGGTCTTTTGCTTTTTATGAATTTTTCAAAATCTTTTAAAATTTTGGAAAGTTTCACGGCGAATATTTTCCCCGCCGATATATCGTCGCCATAAGAAAAACCGCCGGGAAAAGCCGCTATATCAAAATCAAGCAATTTCTTTTCTCCCGACAAAAGCTTATTTATATGAACAAGTTCGGCTTTGGCTCCCGTATAATTAAAGGAACTCGCTGTTTCAATATCGCAATTTGTGCCCGCGCCTCTTAAAACTATTACTTTAGGTTTCGTCACCCTACCACCTGCTTGCCACGCATCGCGTGGCGGTTGTGTTTTAAATTGCCCTTTTTCATATTTTTAAAATCTCCTAATATTATAAATTGCCATTCTTAGCGAACATAAGCCGCTTTTTGAAAAAATATTGCATTCTCTTATTTCTTTTTAAAGCTTTTTCACGACACTTTGCTTCTTCTTTACTAAAACAACTTTCATATCCTATTAGTTCCCATGGACAATATGACTTAGTACTTATTGTTTTCCCTTGATTATGTTGATAAAGACGGCGTTTTATATTCGTAGTCCATCCTATATAAAAATTCTTCGTTTTCAAACTCCTTAAAAGATAAACATATACCACTTCGCCGTCTTTATAAGCAGGTGGAGTCACCCTACCCACCTGCTTGTGTGTCGCTTAGACACACCTTTGGTGTATAAGCAAGTGGTAGGGTCATAATAATTCTCTCTTCCAACTATTTTTTAAAATAAAAACATCTTCCTTTAGAAGACTTTTTCCGCATTGTTTAATATTTAATATCGAATCTTCCTTAACAATTCCAATTTTCTTAACGGCCAAACCTTTAATACTCTGTAAGAATTTTTTTTCATACGCTTTTTCAATCTCAATAATAATTCTTGAAGGAGATTCTCCGAATAAAAGCTCCGCTGTGCTTATATCTTTTTCCTTGGCTATATTTTCAAAATCAATATCAGCGCCGAGGCCGCCCGAGAAAGCCATTTCACTTATCGCGCCGGCAAAGCCGCCTTGCGAGATATCATGCGCCGCGGCCACAAAACCTTTGTTTATGGCTTTTAATAAACTCTCATAAAGCTTAACCGCTTCTTTAATGTTCAAAGGACTTACAAAATTATTTCCGCTTTCATTTATCTCATTATAAATTGAGCCGCCCATGCCGCGTTTTGCCCTGCCAAGCATATAGACGGGATTTCCGGCTTTTTTAAAATTCATCGTAATGGCCCGTCTTATATCTTCAACGGGAGCCAGAGATGAAATTAAAAGAGACAAGGGGATGGGATACTCTTTTCCTTTAGCGTCTTTCGACTGATTATAAAAACTGTCTTTACCGCTTATAAAAGGAGCTCCAAAACCCATCGCCGAATCATAACAGCCTTCGGAAGCTCTTACAAGAGAGCCCATTACTTTTTTGTCTTTCGGACTTGCCGCGCAAAAATTATCCATAAAGGCGGTTTTTTTAATATTCGCCCCGACGCATAATAAATTCCTTACAGCTTCATCGGCAGAATGCATCGCCATTTCATACGGATCGATTTTGCCTAAAGCGGGATTAAAACCGTGGCTAACCGCGAAACCGGAAAAATCTTTCATGTTTCCGGTGGCGGCATGAGGCCAAATTACGGCCGCGTCCCCGGGCCCGTCGCCATATTTTCCCTGGCAAGGTTTTATAACCGTGCCGCCCTGCACCTCATGATCATACTGGCTTATAACGGAATGCCTTGAGCAAACATTACAATGGGAGAGTATCTCTTTTAAAATTTTTACATAATTTTTACCGGATTTCTTTGGCGCCTTATTTGACACTTTAAAATCCGAGAAGAACGCCGGCTTTTCAATATTGGGCAATTGATGATGAAGAAAAAGCATATCCAAATTCACGACTGTTTCATCATTGAATGTTACCAATAATTTTTTATCGTCGGTAAATTCTCCCAAAACACAATATTCGCAATCTTCTTCTTCTAAAATTTTCCCCAAACGCTTGAGATTTTTTGGAGGCACGGATAAAACCATTCTTTCCTGAGACTCGGATATCCATATCTCCCAAGGCGCGATTTTACTGTCTTTAAGCTGAGCTTTTTCAAGATAGACTCTGGCGCCGGTATCCTCGCCCAATTCGCCTATGGCGGAAGAAAAACCGCCCGCTCCACAATCGGTTACGGCATTATAAAGATTTAAATCCCGCGCTTTAAGCAAAGCGTCCAAAACTTTTTTTTCATTTAAGGCATGGCCTATTTGAACGGCGGCTGTCGAGGTGTCTTCATCTATATTGGCGGATGAAAAAGTGGCTCCGTGTATGCCATCTCTGCCGGTTCTGCCGCCCATTGAAACTATCAGGTCCCCTGAATAGACTTTTTTAAAAATTTTATTTCTCGGAATCATTCCCGCGCAGCCGACATAAACCAAAGGGTTTAAAGCATAACCATCGTCGAAATAAATGCCGCCCGACGCCGTCGGAATGCCCATTCTATTGCCATAATCTCTAACGCCGTCAACAACGCCCGAGAAAACTCTTTTGGCGGTTAAGGCTTTTTTTGGCAATTTCATCTTTGAATCAAGCCTGCCGAAGCAAAAGCTATCGGTATTTAAAACGGGTTTTGCTCCAAGTCCAACGCCTAAAATATCTCTTACCACGCCGCCAACGCCCGTTTCAGCTCCGCCATAAGGCTCAATGGCGCAGGGATGATTATGAGTTTCAGCTTTAAAAGCCACGCCCCATTTTTTATCCTTGCCGAATTCAACCACGCCCGCGTTATCTGAAAAAACCGATAAACACCACCGCTTATTAAGTTTATTGGTGGCCTTTACAATAGTTTCCTTGAAAAGATTTTTATATCTTTTGGTTTTGCCTTTATATGTAAATTTCACCGGCCCCGAGAAAGTCTTGTGTTTGCAATGCTCCGACCATGTCTGGGCTATGGTTTCAATATCTCCTCTGACGGGAGCCCTTTTAATTTTTTTAAAATAATCCTGCGCTTCTTTAAGCTCAAGCAAATTTAATGACCAGCCGAAAAAATCATTTAAGGCCATTAATTCTTTTTTATTCAGTTTTATAAATTTTGGTATTTGTTCTTCGTAATTTTTCATATATTTTCCCATCATTTCGAGCTTTTTTTCTCGCTGTTTTTTATATTTATATATTCTTGTTTTTGTTTCGTTTTACTCCTCTTCATGGCAGCGCAAGGCGCTGCAACTACAATTACTAATTGCCGAATTTCCTTATCGCCTTATTGCCTAATTACTATTCGCATAATCTTCATGGCAGTGCAAGGCGCTGCAGCTACAGTTATTAATTGCCAAATTTTCTAATTGCCTACCTAACCTTAGTTAAGTTATAAGTATTTATTATATCGTTGATTAAAACCTTTTCTATCATCAACCGCGCTTTACCCACGCTTAAGCCTTCAAAATAAAAAGCGTGGCCATAGCGCGCGCTTTCAGGCTTTTTCAAACCGATATCTCCGATGGCTTTCAAAACACTTTCGCCAACCACATCCGTTGACGAAGGCTTAAGCCAAATTTCCGCCTTATGCATTTTCTTTGAGCCGAATTTTCTGCCTTTAAGCGAAGCCTTTTCGGTGATTTTATCTATCAAAAGATTCTCCGATATTTTTCCATATTCTTTTTGAGAAAAATCGCTTTCGATTTTATATAGCCGCGAGAGATGAATTTTATCCAAATTAAAACCGGCAGTCTTAAATTTATTAATAAGATTCAGCTCTTCATTTTTGGCGTATTTATCTTTAGTCCAGACTTCTATTATCATTTTTAATCTCCACAATGTTTTTTAATAAACTCACCGGCAAAAATATCCATATTATTGCGCTTGAAAACAATTTCCCGTGCATTTGTTTCAATGCGCTTTTTTTCCGCCTCGCCAAGAGCGAGTATCCGTTTTATCCCTCGCGACAATTGCGCGGCGCAGCCTTTTTTATATGTAAAAGCGTTTACTCCGTTTTTTAAATAACTATGCATCAAGGTATTCCCTCGAACAAGCGCTATTTTACCCATGGCCATGGCCATAAGGGAAGAGCTAAGCCCCGCTCCGGGATTTCCCTTATCTTCAACCGTCGGCAAAACAACAAATTTTGCTCCGGCAATAAGATTTTTCATTTTTGAAGAATCGCTTGAAGGAGCTATAAATTGCACCCTGTTTTTTAATGAAGAGGGTAAAGGCAATTTTTTATCGGTATAAATTTTTAATTTAAGAGTTTTCGGCAATAAAGCCATAGCCTCAAACAAGGCTTCAAAATCTCTGGCGATACTTCCGCAAGAAAACACATAATTTCCTTGAAAAGATTTTTTATTATCAAAATAACGACAATCCACGGCAAACCGTCTTTTAAAAATCTTATGTGATAAACCAAACCTTTTCCATCCGTTTAAACCGGCATGATCCAAAATATAAGCCGCGGAAAACCCTTTCAACAAGCGGAGATCTTCGGCCAAATCCATGCCGAAAATGGACCCTCGCGACAGGAGAACATCATTGGCTATAAAAAACTTTTTTGGAGTTTTATTGCGCCTCGCGAACCACGCGTATGGAACCAACTCTTCATCTCCGTAAGGAAGATCAATAAAAATCAAGGCGTCATATTTTGTCTTCGCGGTAAATTCTTTAAGATTGTCCATGCCGGAATATTTTACGCGGAAACCGGTCGGATTATCGTGAGAAATTCCGTCATAATTATTTTCAAATGAATGAAATATATCCAATGCCGTTTTTTCTTTTGAAACTGACGCCGCGCGCAGGAAAGCGCGTTCCAAATGAGCGTTTGAAGGAGCGTCACGCAAATTTATAAGAAGAATTTTTTTGTCAAAGAACTTATTTCTCAGCTTAATAAGGTTATTGAAAGCGCTATTATCCATATACACTGAAAAATTGCGCGCGTTATAAGTCTCAATAGCCTTTTTAAGTTTTTTATTTTGACGCATTATTTTCAACACTTTTCAATTTGTCAAAAGCTTCGAGATAACGGCCAAGCGTGCCATCCACTATCTCTTTCGGCACCATGGGCGGTTGGGATTTCCCGTCCCAATCGCTTCCTTTAAGCCAATCGCGCACAAATTGCTTATCATAACTTTTGGGATTGGCTCCCACCACATAAGAACTCTTATCCCAAAACCTGGAAGAATCGGGAGTTAAAACCTCATCGATTAATATAATCTCATCATCCAGAATACCGAATTCAAATTTGGTATCGGCGAGAAGCATGCCTCTTTTTTCAAGATGTTCAGCCCCGAATTTATACAGGGCGATGCTTTTATCTTTTATTTCATCGGCAAGCTTGGCGCCCAAAACATTTCTCATCTCTTGGAAACTTATATTCTCATCATGCCCTTCATCCGCTTTGGTGCTGGGCGTAAATATGGGCTCGGATAATTTTTGCGCTTCTTTCAGGCCGCTTGGAAGTTTAATCCCGCAAACACTTTGACTCGCTTGATACTCTTTCCAACCGCTTCCCGTAATATAACCTCTAACTATGCATTCAAAATCAATTCTCTTGGCTTTTTTAACCAACATTGAACGGTCTTTAAAATAATTTTCATCAAAATCTTCACCGACATATTCTTTTATTTCCTTAATATCAAAGCTGAGAAAATGATTTTTAACTATATGTTTTGTTTTTTCAAACCAAAATACGCTTATACGGCTTAAAAGCTCTCCCTTGCGGGGAATATCAGTAGGCAATACAAAATCAAAAGCCGACACCCTGTCAGAAGCGACCATCAGTAAATATTTATCACCAACTTCATAAAGTTCTCTTACCTTACCCTTGTGTTTTAATTTTAAGCTCATTATATCTCCTTTTTTAATAAATTGTTATATATGCCCGCCGAAGCGGTAGCGGCGGAATACGGCACCCGGCGCAGCTTTGGAGAAATTATTTTCAATCCAATCTAAAATGATATATTTTTCAGGCGCGAGAGCGCGTTTTATTTGAATCTGACCATTGTTTAAATCTTTTACTAAGTCAGTATACTCGGAAAGCTCATAAAGTTTAACCAGCATGTCGGACATGGCTGTATCCTATTTTAAATTGTTCTCCGCCGCCCTGACTACGCCTTCAAGAAGACAAGCCAGAGTAACCGGTCCAACGCCGCCCGGAACGGGAGTAATGGAATCCACTTTATCTTTTACATCTTCAAAATCTATATCTCCGCACATCTTGCCATTCTCGTCAATATTGGTTCCCACATCTATAAGCACGGCATTTTCGCCAACCATATCGGCCTTTATCCAGCGCGCCTTGCCTACGGCGCTTATAACCATATCGGATTTTTTAAAAATGGAAACTATATCCTTTGTTTTTGAATGGCATAAAGTTACCGTGGCATCCATGGAAGTCAGCATATGCGCCAGTGGCCGACCCACGATGGACGATCTTCCCGCTACGGCAATATTTAAGCCTTTCACATCTATGGAATATTTTTTAATCATTTTGATAACCGCGAGAGCCGTACAAGGGACAAAAAAATTTCCTTTCTCAATTTCATCCATACTTTTGGCAATAAACAATTTCCCCATATTCAAAGAAGACAAAGCGTCAACATCCTTCGCTATGCCGAAATTGTCCCATGTTTTCATGTCTTCGTAGCCCGGAGGCAAAGGCCGCTCAATCATAATGGCGTCAATTGAAGAATCCTCTTCCATACTTTTAAGAAGTTTAAGAAAATAAGGATAACCCTTATCTTCACCGGGATTTATTAAAGTGGTTTTTATTCCAAGTCTGGCGCACACCTTCATTTTTATTTTGACATAAATAGCCGAGGGGGAATCGTCATAGTAATTTATTATGGAAAGAGACGGAGGCCTGTTAAGAGCGGCTTTAACTTTTTCTATTCTGCTTTCAAGTGAATCTAAAATTTCCTTTGAAAGAGTTTTGCCTTCAAGAAGTTTCATATACCATATGATACAAAAAACGAAACAATGTTTCATCCCGCCACTACTGTATCGGCGGGCAAGCAAGTGTCGGAAGTTTCGCCGTCTGATAGGAACAGTTTTATATGAACGACCCAATTTAAAAATAATAAGTGGAGAGGTTCAAAAACGCGGATTTTTTTGCGTTATTTGCGTTTTAATAAAGAAAAGCCGCCCCAAACTTAAGGGCGGCTTTCTGCAAACATCATGCGATGTGGCTTATTTTTTCTTCTTTTTTGCTACTTTTTTCTTCGCGACTTTTTTCGCTACTTTTTTCTTCGCGGGTTTTTTCTTCGCTACTTTTTTCGCTACTTTTTTCGCTACTTTTTTCTTCGCGACTTTCTTTACGACTTTTTTCGCTACTTTTTTCGCTACTTTTTTCTTCGCGACTTTCTTTACGACTTTTTTCGCTACTTTTTTCTTTATTACTTTCTTTACGACTTTCTTCTTAGTTACTTTCTTTTTTTTCATTTTTGTTTTTCCCTTTTTGCCTTTTTTAGGTTTTGCCATTTTGGCTCTCGCAATGTCGCCTTGCTTATCGAGATAATACAAGAAACCAGCTTCTTTTTCGATACCGGCTTTCGCTACTTTTTTCGGCTTACCGCCTTTTTTTCCGCCTCTGGCCATTGTAGCTTTTGAGACATCGCCTTGCTTATCGATGTAATAAAGAAAACCAGCTTCGCGTTTTACTCCACACTTCTTAACTTTCTCGCCCATTTATACTTCCTCCTGAACTTTTTTTTATACACGATAAGTCTACAACAATGTTTTAAAAAAATCAATACCAAAAATACAATAAAATATTTATTGTTTTTTTGATTTGAGACGGAGAGAGGGAAACCCCGACGGAGAACTATAGATTATCGTTGAAAAAATTTATTATTTTTTTTCTGTAATTTTCGCCTGAAACTTCCGCGCATTTCGCATGCGATGCTCCGGGAACAATCCAAAGTTCTTTTTTCTTGGAAGAACATTTTTCAAAAAGTTTCTTTCCGTCTTTAATCGGAACAAGATCATCATGCTCGGCATTAACGAATAAAATGGGATTTACAACTCCTCCGACATTATATCTCGGGCTGTATTTATCAGGATCCGCCTTCAATTTCATACGAACAAAAAATAAAGTTATCGGGACCAAGGGCCAATAAGGCATCTTCATTCTGAGCCAGCTCCAATTGGCTATAACTCTGGTGTAAGAATAAAAAGCGTTTTCAGCCACCAGACATTTAATCTCTTTATTTTTGGAAGCCGCGTAAATAGCGACGGAAGAACCCATGGACAAACCCAGAAGCCCGATATGGCTTGCTTCTTCAGTTTTAAAAGTTTTCAGAAATTCATACGCCGCGTTAAAATCTTTCGTCTCAAGATAACCGATAGTGGAAAACACGCCTTTACTTTCTCCCGACGCTCTAAAATCAAAATAAAAAAGATTATAACCTTGCTCGGCGAGAAAATGAGTATCACGAAGGATATCCCCTTTGTTTGTTCCCCATCCATGACAAATTATTATTGTTTTATCACTTTCTCCTTTTACCGAGGGAATAAACCATCCTTTTAAAAAAACTCCGTCATCGGTTGTAAGCTGTATGGGTTCATAAGCCAAAGAGAAATGTTCAGGCAAAACGGCCAAGGGCATTTTTGCCGGCCTGATTATGGAATCGCTTTTTAAATACGCGATAATTACGGCGCAGCCAAAAAGCACAATCGCCGAAAAAAGAAGCCAATTAAATATTTCAAAACCGCTCACCCTACCACCTCCTTGACCCGCATAGCGGGGCGGTTGTAATTTAAATTATTTTCTTCCATATATTTAAAATCTCCTGAGACTTTTAAATTGCACAAGGTGCAATAAGGGGGTGGTAGGGTCATAGTATCACCATTTTATTTTTTTAATTTTACGCGCCGCTTTAGCTAATAAAGAATCATTCACGGTTAAAGAGAATCTAACATACCCCTCTCCCGCGCTGCCAAAACCTGAACCGGGAGTTGCCAATACATCGCTTGCCTCAAGCATTTTATAAACGCATTTTATTGAAGACATTTTAACGGGAGGTCTCGCCCAGACAAAAAACGAAGCCCCTGAGGGACACACCGACCAACCGCTCTCTTTTAACGCCGCCACAAACTTTTTTCTTCTCTCGTAAAAAACTTTCCGCAATGGCGGCACAAATTTTTCATAATTATCAAGGGCATAAGCGGCGGACAGTTGAACGGCGTTAAATTGCCCCGAGTCCATATTTTCTTTTAACTTGCCAAGCTCTCTTATAATATCTTTATTCCCTATTACCCAAGCCATGCGCCAACCGGTCATGCAAAAAGTTTTGCTTATGGAATGAAATTCCACCGCCACATCTTTCGCGCCGGGAATTTCAAAAATACTTAAAGGAGGCTTATTGAAATATATTTCGCTATAAGCGGCGTCTTGCGCCAGCCAAAAGGAATATTTTTTGGCAAGCTTGATTATTTTCGTATAAAATTTTTTATCCGCCACAGCGCCCGTGGGATTATTTGGATAATTTAGGAAAAATAATTTTGTTTTTTTTAAAAGTTTTTTATCTATCGCGTCCAAATCGGGAAGAAAACCGTTTTCCTCTTTTAATGGAACTCCGGACACTTTCGCGTCGCTTAATAAAACTCCGGTTTTATAAGCGGGATAAGCGGGATTTGGAATAATGGCCGTATCGCCTTTATTAAGAACAATGAAAGGAAGATGAGCGATGCCTTCTTTTGAACCTATAAGCGCCAATACTTCACTATTGGGATCAACTTTTGTTCCATAACGCCTTTTATGCCAGGCGGCGATGGAATTTCTAAGCTTCGCGTTCCCCTTACTATAAGGATAAGAATGATTTGATTTTTTTAGAACCTCTTTGGCGGCAAATCGCGCGATAGGCACGGGAGTGGCGATATCGGGATCGCCAACAGCAAGAGATATTATATTTCTGCCTTTCTTTTCGGCTTCACTTCTTTTTTTATCCAACTCTTTGAATAAATAAGGCGGAAATTTATTTATCTTGGCGCCCAATGGCATTTTTTTTGACATTATTTAATATCCCTTAAATCAAGCATATCAAAAAAATCATAAAATCCGGGTTTTTGACAGGCAGTCCATTTGGCCGCTTCAAGAGCGCCCTTGGCAAAAATATCTCTGGATTGCGCTCTATGTGTAAGCTCCACTCTCTCATCACTACCGGCAAATAAAACCGTATGCTCGCCTATTATACCGCCCGCTCTCACACTTGCCATATCAATATTTTTATCACTCACCTCTTTAATATATTCCTTATATCGCAAAGCCGTTCCGCTCGGGGCGTCTTTTTTCAGTATATGATGGGCTTCATATATACTGATGTCAAAATCTTTAAGTTTCTTGGCGATTAACTTTGAAACGGCAAAGGTAAGATTAACAGCCGGGCTCATATTTGGAGATAAAAAAACAGCTGTTTCTTTGGAATAAGCTTTTAATTTATCCAACTGTTCTTTTTTAAAACCCGTGGTGCCTATGACTATGGGCTTAACCGCTTTGGCGCAGGCTTTGGCAAATTCAAGGGTGGCATCGGGCGCGGTAAAATCAATGGCTATATCCGCTTTGGCTATTAAATCCGAGAATGCGCTTGGCGCGGATATATTTTCCCCACTGTCTATATCAACGGAACCGCTAAGTTCGAAGCCGGGAGCTTTGGCTATATGCTCAATGATTTTTAAGCCGACTCTGCCTTTGGCTCCGCAAACAATAATGGAATTTTTTTTATCGGTCATGAAATATAATTATATTTCTTTTACCCCTCCGCTTACAAATTCGGCACTACAAGTTTAGAGTTGAGAGAAATTATGGAGTTTCTCTATTTATTGCTCTCTACTCAAACTCTTGGGTGTCTGGCGCCATAGGCGCCACAGGCTCCGCAAACCTTCGTTGCCCAATCCGCTCTCTGATTTCTGCTTTCTACCCAATTGCTCTTTAGCCCATCTTTTGCTATTCTTAATATCTAATGAATTATATCCTTATAATTATTATAGTGATATTGCTGGCGGCCTTGGCTTTTTTGCTGAAAAAGCTTTATTATAATCAAGTTGAAACTCTAAGCAAGATACCCGCAGATAATAAATCCATATTAAAAAGCACTTGGAACAGATTTGACGAACTCTTAACATGCCTTACGAATATTCACGATGTGGGCATGATTAATGTAGGGTCTATAAAAAAGCAAGAGTTCTACCAAACAGCTCTGGATAATGCCTGCGACCTTATACAATCAAACCGCGGTTCATTGATGATTTACGATGAAGAAAAAAAAGAACTTCGTATCGCGGCCGCGAGAGGAATTTCAAAAGAAGTTATTGATAATACGGTTATAAAAGCCGGCTCGGGCGTAGCGGGAAGAGCTTTTCAAACCGGAGAAACCATTTTTGTAACGGATCCCAAGCATAATGAACAGTATATAGATTATAAAGGAGCCAAAGAAGAAAAGGAGCCCTTTATATCAATACCTTTAAAAAGCAATGAAAAAGCTTTTGGAATTCTTAATATTCACCTGGACGGAAAAAATGAATCTTTCACCGATTATGATTTAAAATTTTTAAATCTTTTGGCGGGAGAATCCGCCATAACGATGGAAAACATAAAACTTTATGAAAGCATAGAAAGTTTTTATCTTGAAATGGTGCAAACTCTTGCCAGAGTCATTGACGCTAAAGATGCTTATACGGGAGATCATGCCGATAGAGCCCGCAGAAAAGCCAGTTCCGTGGCAAAACATCTTCACATGCCGGAACAGATGATTCGCTATGTTGAATATGCCGCGCTTCTGCATGATATAGGCAAGATAGGCATTGAC
>DAOWCC010000188.1 GCA_030639665.1 Elusimicrobiota bacterium
AAAAAGAAGAAGAAATAAAAAATGAGTATCAAAAAAAACTTGAACTCGAAGAAGAACGCCTTTCCCGGCGTTTAAAAATAAAGGAAGAAGCCCTAGAAAGACAAAGAGAGCTTTTAATCAATCAAGCGTCAATACTTGAAGATAAATTTCTGGATTCTTTAAAAGAAAAAGAAGTGGAAACGGCAAAAAACTTCAAACAAACCGTAGAAACCCTAAACTCGCACACCTTAAAAGAACAGGAAAATCATTCCCTTGAAATGGGTGCGATAAAATCCGAATTTGAAAGAGAACTAACTCAAATAAAAAAATATTATGAAGCTTCGCTAAGCGAAAAAGATATTCTTTTTAAAAACCGCCGCGCTGAAATTGAAAAAAACCTGCAAACTTCTTTCAATGAATCATTGGAAACGGAAACCGAAAAAATCAAAAATGATTTCGCCGCGAAAGCCGGAGAATATGAAAATACCAACAGTATTCTGCGAGAAAAAAACAAATCGCTGGCAAACGAAAAAAATCTCGTCCAGCAAGAAAAACTGCAACTTAAAGAAACCTTGGAATTGCTTAGTATAAAACTTGATGAGATGCAGGATGAAAGACAATCCTTAATACGGGAGAATCTGACAAAATCAAAAGATCTCAGGCAAACCATAGAAAAGGATTATCTGGAAAAACTCAAAAATATTGAGCGGAATTATCTTGAACAAATAGCGGATGTCCTAAAAAATTCAAATCTTAACGAGAAAACGCAACAGAATGAATACTTTGAAAAATTTGAATATATTAAAAAGCAATTTACCGATAATCGCCAAAAACAGCTTGACGATATTGAACAATCTTATAAACAGCGCGAAACCCAGCTTATTAAGGCGCTGGAAGAAACATATCAACTTAAAGAAAAAACTCTTCAATCAAGATATGACCAGCTTGAGAATAATTACCAAACTCTGTTAATGGCTAAAATAACGGAAATGGACAACGATAAAACCGTTTCAAAAAGCGTAACTCTCCTAAAAAAAGACCTGGAAAACAAAAGCCGGGAACTGAATAATAAAATCGCGGCGGAAGATCAAAAAATGCAAAAATTTAAAACAAGCCTTGAAAACAAATATACTTCAAGAAAAAAAGATTTGGAAAACGACAATAAAATTAAAATCAATCAACTTGAAAGTGAAAGGTCAAAACTTAAAACATTGCTGGACCAAGAGCAAACGATAATTTTAGAACTTCAAAAACGGGAAAAATCTCTTCAAGAAAGCTTCAATAACAAGGAAGCTCAATTGCTTAAAGAGTTTAAAGATTCAAGAGAGCGCCTTGAGAAAGAGTATCAGGATAAATTAAAATCCCTTAAAGACGGCAAAGAAGAATAACCGTGTGCAAACCTTTCGATTTTTTTAATATAATACTGTTATGCCTATATTCGTTCCTAAAGAAATCTTTTTAACCAAAGGCCTCGGAAGACACAAAGAAAAACTCGCGAGTTTTGAAGAGGCCCTTAGAGATGCTCAAATAGCGAAATTTAATCTTGTGCATGTCTCAAGCATATTTCCCCCTCACTGCAAAGTAATTACCCGTTCAAAAGGCGTTTCCAAATTGAAAACGGGGCAAATACTTCATTGCGTAATGAGCAGAAATACGGTAAATGAAAATCATAGATTAATATCTTCTTCAGTAGGACTCGCGATTCCAAAAGACAGAAGCGCCTATGGCTATATTTCAGAGCATCACAGTTATGGCGAAACCGATGAACAATCGGGAGATTATGCCGAAGATCTTGCCGCTTTAATGCTATCAACCATACAAGGCATTGAATTTGGCAGCGAGACAACCTGGTCTGAAAAAGCGCAAATCTGGAAATTAAGCGGTAAAATAGTAAAAACCACGGATATAACACAATCCGCCATAGGCATTTCAGGCTTATGGACAACCGTTGTATCGGCCGCCGTTTTCGCAAGTTAACAGCGAAATGAAAACATTTCCCGATAAGCCCAATAAAACACAGTTTATCACCGACAAATGTTTCAGCCGGCATCAAACGGCCAAATTCACGGTTTTACCGATTCCTTATGAAAAGACCACTTCCTACGGCAAGGGGACAAAAAAAGGCCCCAAAGCCATTCTTAAGGCGTCCCTGCAACTTGAATTATGGGACGAAGAATTAAAAAAAGAAACATGGAAAAACGGTATTTACACCTTTAAAGCTTTTAATTGCGCCAAAAGCGAAAAACTGTTTTTTAAAACCTTAGAAAAAGAAGTCGCGCGTATCATCAATTCCACCGCGGCCGTTCCTTTTTTTCTGGGCGGAGAACACAGTATAACTCAAGCGCTTATTCCTCCATTTCAAAAAAAATATAAAAATCTTTCAGTTTTGCATTTTGACGCTCATGCCGACTTAAGACCTGAATACGAAGGTTCGGCTCATAATCACGCCTGCGCCATGAGCCCCATATCAAAACTTTGCAAAGTCGTTCAAGTGGGAATAAGAAATGTGGCGCCCGAAGAGGCACCATACATAAATTCAAGCAATGTTAAAACTTATTTGATGCATGAAAATTTGAACATGGATAAATTATTATCAAAAGTTCTTAAAGATTTAACTTCTAAAGTTTACATCACCATAGACGCGGACGGCTTTGACCCGTCGGTAATGCCCGCCACCGGCACGCCTCAGCCCGGCGGCTTTGCGTGGCATGACGCTTTAAGACTTTTTAAAAAAATATCCGAAAAAAAAGAAATTGTGGGCGTGGATATGGTTGAAGTAAGCCCGATTAAAAATTCTCCCATAACGGAATTTGCGGCGGCAAAACTCATTTACAGAATGATGGGTTATTTAAGCTCCTAAAAAGAATCCGATTTTATTTTGCTATTATAATAATATGAATATGGAACATGAAAAAAGACCATGGGGCGAATATACCGTTTTGAAATCGGGAGAAGGATTTAAAGTTAAATCCATAATCGTTAATCCCTCGCAGAAACTAAGCCTTCAACTGCATTATAAGAGAGCTGAGCACTGGGTTATTGTCAGAGGCGAAGCTCTAATGACTTTGGATTCAAAAGAAATCCATCTTAAGAAAAACGAAAGTATCTATATACCGAAAGAAACGAAACATCGCATAGAAAACCGGACAACCGCGCCTCTGGAATTTATTGAAGTTCAAACCGGAGATTATCTCGGAGAAGATGATATAGAAAGATTTGACGATATTTACGGCAGAACAGAATAGAAGCAAGAAATAAGATACCCACATGGAAAACGTCTTATAATCCCGATATCTTATCTCTACCCTCTGAACTCTAAGAAATTTTTTGACACCTGTGGAGGTTTTTAATGAACGGTCTTGATTGGTTTATTTTTATCGGTTATATGGTAGGCATGGTCGCGCTTGCCGTTTATTTGGGAAAATCACAAAAAAACGAAAAAGATTATTATGTGGGCGGCAATGATATCAATTATTGGGCCATAGGAATTTCAACTATGGCCACTCAATGCTCCACAAACAGCCTCTTGGGAGCGCCGGCTTTTGTCATTTCGGTCGGCGGACTTTTATGGCTTCAGTATGAGCTAGCAGTCCCCTTAGCCATGATAGCGGTTATGGTTCTTCTTATCCCTTTTTTCAGAAAACAAAGCATTATTTCCGTTTATGAATATCTTGAAAAAAGATTCGGCCCAGGAACAAGAACCTTGCTTTCGGTTTTATTTCAATTTTTAAGAGCCTTTTCCACCGGAGTTACAGTTTACGGCATATCCATAGTTCTTCAACATATTATCGGAATACCTTTCTGGATAGCGGTTCTTTGTCTGGGAATCATTACCGTTATTTATGATTTTTTCGGCGGCATGAAAGCCGTCGTCTACTCAGATGTAATACAAATGATAATCCTTTATACGGGAATTATTTTTTGTCTTTATTTTGCCATCAGTCTCGTGGGCGGTTGGAGTGAAATGTGGAGATTATTTCCAAGCGACATGGCCAAAACAATCGACCTTACGGGACATGGCTTTGGAGATGGAAAAACTTTCGCCTTCTGGCCCATGCTTTTTGGAGGATTGTTTCTCTATGTCAGTTATTATGGCTGCGATCAAACCCAAGTTCAAAGAGACCTGTCTTCAAAAAGTCTGGACGACACCAATATGTCATTATTTAT
>DAOWCC010000084.1 GCA_030639665.1 Elusimicrobiota bacterium
TATAAATCAGGGAGAAATAATATGGGAAAAAAAGGCGTTTTAGTTCCGATGATTTTAGCTATAATCGCGGCTTCTATTTATTGGGGAATTCTTTCTTCAAAAAAGAACTCGCTTGCGAGCGCTTATCAAATGGGGCGTGTTTTGATATCTAAATATGATTTGCCGGCCAGAACTGTTTTAAAGGAGGATTTGGTTGAAATAATCCAAGTTCCCAGAAAATATATGCAACAGGACGGTTACGAGGTGCGTTCTCCTTCGGATATAAAAATGGTGGTTAATCTTGTTACGCAGATAAGAATACCCAAAGGCAATCAGATTACACAGTCTTCTTTGGTAAGTTTAAGTCCCAAAGCCGGCCTGAGCGTTAAAGTTCCTCCCGGATATAGAGGTTGCGTTTTGCCTATGGGCAATGAAATTCTCAAATTGATAAAGCCGGGCGACAGAATAGATGTTTTGGTTACATTTACCGCCGTGATGGCGGGCAGTAAAAAAAGCAATGTTACGGCAACCATATTGCAGAATGTGCTTGTTTTGGGCGTAGGCGGAAATCTTGGCCAAGGAATTAGCGCGAGTCATGCAAGATCATCGGCTAAACAAGAAGCCGAAGCGCAGGCTTTTTCCGAGAAAGGAGTTTTAAGTCTCGCTTTGAATCCTCAGGAAGCGCAGTATTTGTCCCTGTCTTTTAAAGAGGGCGATGTGTCTATTATAGTAAGAGGTCTTGGCGATGTTGAAATTCATCCCATGGAGATTGCAAGCTTCAAAAGACTGATTAAATAAAGAATTAGGTTACTAGGCGATTGGGTTATTAGGCGCTAAGGAATAAGGAAGGACCCAATTACTATTTGTTCCCGCTAAAAGCGGGATAAGCAGCGGAGATTTTCCGTGCGCAACACAGGCGGACAAGCTGCGTCGATGTGAAAATTTAGGAGATTTTTATGAGAAAATTACTTATCGCGACAATGTTAACGGCGCTTGCTTCGCCTTGTTTCGCGGCTAAAAAGGTTCCGACTATGGTGTCGGTTAGCGCCGATATAGTTGAAATAAGCGGTTCTGTGCAAAAGACAAGAGGGTTTGCCTGGAATCAAATGTTCGATTTTAGCGAGGCCGCAATTCCGGGTTTATTAAGAATGGGTGATTTTGAGAGAAGAACAAATATAGCCACTTCTCTTAAACTTCTTGAAACCGAGGGTAAGGCTCAGCTTTTATCAAATCCAAAGATTATTACCAAAAGCGGAACACAAGCCAGTTTTACCGTTGGAGGAGAAGTTCCGGTGCCGTATTCAAATCAGGGAGGAGTCGGCGCGGAATTTAAAAAATTCGGCGTAATATTAAATGTTTTGCCCGTTATTATGGATGTGAAAAAGAAGATGGTAGATGTGCAAATTCAGCTTGAAGTTTCCAATCCCGATTATTCACGGCCTGTGGTCGTAGGCGGAACAACCATACCTTCCATGATAACCAGACAGATTCAAACCGAAGTTGAATTGAAAAGCGGTGATACTTTAGTTATAGGCGGCTTAAAAAAGAGCAGTAGAAATGTTTCAAAAACCAGAGTGCCTATTTTAGGCAGTATTCCTTTGATAGGAAAATTATTCAGTTCCACCGATATAGTGGAAGAGCAAAGTTCTTTGTATTTGTTTGTCACTTTCGATATTATTTACTAAAGAACAAGAAACGGCGTAGATATGGAAATAAGATGATATGAAAATATGGAAAATAAATAAGGAAATACCTTTTTACTCATCACCGTATTCACATGTCACCATATTTAGGGTTTATTGAAAAACCCTAAGAGTGGAAAATTATGACTGAACAACATTTACCCAGAGTTATAACATTTACCGGCCCGAAAGAAGGCGTCGGAAAAACTTCAGTGGTTATGAATGCCGCTTTGGCATGGGCAAATTATCAGAAGAGAAATGTTCTTATCATTCCGTTGGACCCCACATGCGGCGCGGATCAGGCCGCTTTTTTAGGCATAAAAAATCCGCCTTCCATAAGTGAAATCATAAAGAGCGCCGGTAGAGAATCCGTAAGCAGTTTGGGAGCTCTTTTAAAAGGAAGAATTCCAATATCGCAATGGGGCGTCGGAGTTCTGCCTCTTACCAATAAAAGATCGGATGTCGCTAAAATGGCGCCTGATTTAATACTGCCTATTTTTTCCAAACTTTCTCAAAATTTTGATATCTTTATAGATGTTGATTCTTATTTTCCCATGCAGGTTTTTGCTTTTGATATTTCCGATAATGTTTTTTGGATTACCACTCCCAATGTCGCCAATATCAATGCCACCACTCAGATGTTCAGGGAAATAAATAATCTGCATTTTTCAACAAGTAAATTTGACATAGTTGTTAATTTTTTGATTTTCCCGGCGCGGTGACTCCGAAAGAACTTGAAAAGATTTTCCGGCAGATGAATAAAGAAGTTTTAGCTTTTATGCCTTGGGAAGATAAACTCGCCATTTGCTCAAATCAAAATAAAATACTGATAACAGAAGAGCCCAATTCACAGTGGATAAAGATGTTGAGGGTTGTTCTCGGGAAAATGGACGAGACGGAGCCTACCGAAAAACAATGGTCTACCAATATTTCAGCGCAGGAATTTTCCCATGGCGCCGATATGTTATGGCGGCCGCTTGAAAGAGAGAGTTTACAGGCGGAAGGCAAGACAGAATCATCGGATAACAAGCAATCGCAAAGAACGGATATGCCGCCTTTTTGGGAAGAACTTAAAGTAAAACTTCATACTGATGTGGTTGCGGCTCTTGAACTTGAAAGAATAGTAATTTCCGAAGACACCAAGGATAACGCGGAAGTAAAAAAGAAGGTCGATTCCATTATTAATAATCTTTTGCAAAAAGAAAAAGATATCAAACTTACAAGAGATCAGCGGATGGCTTTTATAGATGAACTTTTGGATGAAATACTCGGTCTCGGTCCGCTTGAAGAAATAATGCGTAATCCTGATGTTACCGAAATTATGGTTAATGCTCCCGATAGGATTTTTGTGGAAAAATCCGGAAAACTTATACTGACAAAGCATAAGTTTAGGAATGAAGATCAGGTTATGCAAGTTATAAAAAGAATAGTGGCTCCGCTTGGAAAAAGAATAGACGAGAGTGTGCCCTTGGTGGATGCCAGACTTAAGGATGGCTCCCGTGTAAACGCCATTATTCCTCCTCTTGCCGTTTCCGGTTCGACCATTACCATAAGACGGTTTTCTCAAAAACCTTTTACGGAGCAGGATTATCTTAGATTTGGCACCGTTAATGAAGATTGCATGACATTCTTAAAAGGTTGTGTTAAACTAAGAAAAGATATAATCGTGTCCGGCGGAACGGGCACCGGTAAAACCACTTTCTTAAACATGCTTTCAAATTCAATTCCTGAGGATGAGAGAATTATTACCATTGAAGATACGGCCGAGCTTAAACTCGCTCAAGTGCATTGGGTCAGGCTTGAAACACGGCCTCCCAATATTGAAGGCAAGGGCGCTGTAACCATACAGGATCTTGTTAAGAATTCTTTAAGAATGAGGCCTGATAGAATAATAATCGGAGAGGTAAGAAGCGCCGAGGCTTTGGATATGTTACAAGCCATGAATACCGGTCATGAGGGTTCATTGGCTACCGTTCACGCCAATACTCCCCGCGACGCTTTAACCCGTCTTGAGGCAATGTGTCTTATGGCGGGAGCTGAATTGCCGGTTTGGGCTTTAAGAGAAATGATAGCTTCGGCCGTTCATATGGTTGTTCAGCTTACAAGATTTTCCGACGGTTCAAGAAAAGTCACCGCTGTGACTGAGATTACAGGAAGAGAAGAAAATCAGATTTTGACTCACGATTTGTTTAAATATAAACAAACGGGAATAAACAGCGCGGGCAAAGTGGTGGGTGAATTTCGAGCGATGGGAGAACCTCCCAAGTTTTATGGAGATTTTAAAACCAGCGGTCTTGATATGCCCATAGATTTATTTTGGACGCCGGAACAAAAAGCGGAACGGTCAAGGAAATAGCGTAAAGAACGCAAAACGCGCAGGACACAAAAAAATTTAGAGCGCTTTGCGGTTGGAAGATTATGACTAAGAATAAATTTTTCATTCTAATTTTTTTAATTGGCTTATTTGGCTCTTATTGTGATGGCGCTGTTTTTAGCAAAAGGCAAATGGGAGAAATTTCATGCGGCGCCACAAAAACACAGCTGTTTTATTATTATCTCGCCATAAACAGGGATCCTAATATTGCCAAATACAAAATGAAATGTAATGGCGTTCAAATAAATATTGTAATGCCAAAATGGTTTGATAAAGAGTCTAAAGTCATGCTGACTAAAAAAGTTTGGCGCGACCCCGAGGAAGGAGAAATTTCGGAAGCCGCGATGTGGCAGACTTCCGTGTCTATCATATATGAATTTCTAAATCTCAGTAAAAAAACTTTTCCCGCGGAATTTGGCGGCGCCGGCATACAGCCCGCTTTGCTTATAAAGGAATATTCCGATATAAGAATAAGATTTCAAATGTCATTGGACAGGCTTTATCGCGCGCGGCTTTTTGATTCCATGGACGGTCGCGGAAGAACCATTATCCCGACTTTTAATCTTATATTGAGAGAAATGGAAAGTATTGCCGATGCCGTATCAAGCAATAATGTAAAGCAATATGCCGATTCCGTTACCGCCATAGCTGTTTTATCTCAGGATTCTTTCGGATATCTTTTTCGAGGTCCCAGAAAATGGGCGCCCGTCACACCTGAACCTTTAACTAAAAAAGTTGTCAGTTTCGCGCTGACCATATTGGGAATGATACTTATTTTTATTTCCGTCAGATTATTCTTTTCCATGAATGAAGAGAAAACGGAAAAAATAATAGCGGATTATTCAAAAAAAGCGGTCAAATGGAAGGCTGATTTCGCGAGGCAATTTGTTGATATTAATATAAACTATCTTGTAGGCGTGCCGGCTGGAATTTTTGCTTTTATGGGGCTTTTGACATTCAACTTTTTTGGATTTATTATTCTTACCGCCGCTGGCATTTATATCGGCCTGCAAATGCCGTCATTTGTTTTAAACGCTATGAAAGCCAAAAGAGGAAAGGCGGTCGATAATCAATTGATGGACGCGCTTATTCTTCTTTCCAATTCATTAAGATCGGGTCTTGATGTCGTTCAGGGTTTTGATATGGTGGCAAAAGATTTGATGCCGCCCATTTCCGACGAATTCGGGCTTGTTATAAAGAACTATCAACTCGGCATGTCTTTTGAAAAAGCTTTAGAGGTTATGGAAGAAAGAGTGCAGAGTAAAATGCTGTCTTATATGATAAGGGCCATTATTCTTCAAAGGCAAATGGGCGGAAACCTTACTAAGGTTTTTGAAAGAATAGTGGTGGATATACGGGAAGAAAGCAAACTTGAGGATAAAACAAAAGCATTGACCGCTCAACAGAAAATACAATCAATTGTGGTGGGAATAATGCCGTGGATAATGTTTCTTGTTATGTTTATGTTCCAGCCTGACACCATGTCAAAATTTTATTTTCAACCTTTAGGTTTGGTGACTTTGATTTTCTGTGTTATATGGGTTGGAATAGGAATGAAAGTGGTTGCCAAATTGGGCGATATACAAGTTTAGCGGCGCAAAGACGCAAAAGATAAAAGCGCGAAAGGCGCAAAAAACAAGGAGCAAGGTTTTGCGTAATCTGCGATGTACGGGATGAAATCATGAATACAGAAGTAATGAATGTCATACTTATTCTTGTGGGACTTGTGGGAAGTTTCGCTACTTTTGCTTTTATTCAGAGGCTTTTTACTCCCGAAGAGGAAGTAATTAATCCCATAACAAGCGCTCAGGATTTGGAACAAAGAGAATTATCCGTTTTTAATAAACTAAATCCCCATGGCCCTTTTATTGATAAGGTGGATATTTTCCTGGCCAGAACATGCAAACTGGATAAAAAACTTGAAGAAGCGTATGTATTGCTTGGCAGGCCGGAAGATACCGACCCTTTAAAAATGCTGCGAAAAAAAGAAATAGTGGCTCTTGTTGTGGGTGGGCTTATTTTTTTCTTAACCAATTCGTTTTTGTTTTCTTTAATATCTCTTTTGGTAGGTTTTCTTTTGCCCGATGTCATTGATCAAAGAAAGATTCGTGAAAGGCAAGCGGGCATAATAAGAACCTTCCCCACTTTCGTGGATTTGACGGCTTTAATGATTGAATCGGGACAGGATTATATGACGGCTTTCGATAAAATTATCAGAATATCGCCTAATAAAACGCCTCTTGAACTGGAAGTGGGAAAAGTGATTAATGAGGTGCAATTGGGCTATTCAAGGAGAGACGCTCTAAGAAGATTTTCGGAGAGAACGGGTATTCAGGAAATCCGTTCTTTTGTCGGGCTCATTATTCAGTCTGATGAGCTCGGAACCAGCCTTGTGGATTTATTGCGTAATTTTTCAGGGGATATGAGATTTAGAAGAATGAATAAAGCCGAACAACTTGCCGCCGCGGCTTCCACAAAAATGTTGATTCCTTTATTTATATTTATATTTCCGGTAGTATTCATACTTATGCTGGCGCCTATGGTATATGATTTATTCACGGGCGGAATGCCGTTTTAAAGGCGCGCGTAAAGGCAGAGAAAATAAGGAGTTCCTTTCCTCTTAACCTTGGCCTTAGTCTGCTGTTTATTGAGGTGGATTTTATGAAAAAAATAATTTTACTTTCCGGTTTGGTTTATTTTGGTTTTGTCTGTCCCGCGTTTCTTAACGCGGGTTCGGAAAAAATTAAGAAAGATGAATCTATTTTTTTTGATCTCCAAAAAGCGGGTCTTAGTTCTTTGAATGAGACTCAAGCGAAAAAAGAATTTATGGATGTCGTGTATCTTCAAAAGCAAAAGATACAGTATAAAATGCTTCAGACTGTTTATGAGAATGCTTTTGAGTATTATCGCCAGGGCAATTATGATGAGGCAAAAGCATTGTCTTCCAAAATTCTTTCCATTGATCCTAATTTTGAAGACGCGGCAATGTTATTGGATGCTTCTTCCGAGTTAAGAGGAAAAGCCAAGCCCTTTTTATCCAGAAGATTATTGATGGAAGATAGGTTTAGAACGGCTCTTTCGCTTTACAAAGAAGGAAGAATTATTGAGTCTTATAATAAAATGGGACAAGTTTCAAAACTTTCTCCGACAAATATAAAAGCAAAATATTGGCTTAAAAAAATAGAGGATGATTTAAAAGATTATTATTTTTCGAAAGGCAAAAAGGCTTATAAAAGGCGTAATCTTCAAGGCGCGCTCGATAATTATTACAATGCTCTGCTTCTGCAGCCTAGAGACGCGGCTATTTTATCTGAAATCGCGAAGACCGAAGAAGAACTTCGGGACAGCAGGGCTAATGAAAAACTTAAATCGGCGCTTGAGTATTACGCTCAAGGTAAATTATTGTCCACGCATAGCGAGCTTAAAAAAGTTCTCGAAATAAAACCTTCCGATTCTAAAGCGGCAAAATTGCTTAATGAGGTGAGAGCTGAAATAGAAAAGGGCTATATCGCGGCGGGTAGAAAACATTACAGCAAGAGACAATATGATAGCGCCATCGCCTCTTGGAATAAAGCAAAGCCTTATTCTGAAAGCGTATCTTATATAAATCGGCTTATAAAAAGAACCAATGACCAAATAAAGAGAGAGGCTCAGGAAAAGAAAAGAAAGGCCGAGGAAGCCGCGCGCCGAAAAAAAGAAGAAGCGGAAAGAAAAAAGCGCGAAGCTGAAGAAAAAAAGAGAAGTTTTTCAACTCCAAAAAGCGGGCCTATTGTGGATGATGGACGGAAAAAGCGTATTTTACAGGAGAGTCGAGTTGCCTCTCAACATCATTATCTTGCCGGACTTAAATATTTTCAAAACTCGGATTATGAGAAAGCCAAGAATGAATGGATTATCGCCAAACAGCTTGATCCTGAAAATGCCGATGCTCAAGCCGGCTTGAAAAGAATAGAAGATATTTTGTCGGGCGGACAATAAGCAAAATAGTTCAGAGTTGAGAGTGGACTGGGCTTTCGAAGTTTTGCAGGGGACACCCATAAGTGTTCAAGTTTGGAGTTTAGAGAGATTGTGTGAAAAATCCAAACTATTATTTGTTTTTAAAAATTTCAAACATATTTTATTATGCTGTATCGCTGCCGCGCTGTCGCTCTAATTTCTTTTTGTTCATATTTCCTTAACCTTTAGTTAATCTGAGATTATTATAATACCTACAGTGAGAAGCGCGAAGGTGGCAGGCGAATTGCTATAAACGAAGCTATGCTTTGGAACAATGAACCTTTGGTTCATCAGATGTCATGAGTTATACGAATGACCATAAGGTGTCGGTAGGCTATGCGAACGACCCATTCGCTGAAAAGCCGCATAGTAATGCGGCCGCTACAGGGTGAGTACCATTTACTCCCCGCCAAAGGCGGGGGCGAGGATTAGTTTTATGAGATTGGGATTAAAATGGCTTCTATGGTTCATAGGCATAGGCGTTTATGTAATGAGCCTTGGCGGGGTTTTTTATTATAACTTGTTTAAGTGGACTTTTGATGAAAAGTTAAAGCAGGAGATGATAGAGAAAGTTAAGACTTATGCTCCCACATTAAGAAGCGGTTTATTGAAAAGCGCTAAAGCTATAACATTTGATGAATATGACATTATGCAGTCTTTGATAAAAGATGATAGGATAAGTTCAGTGCTCTATTTAAGCAGGTCCGGGGCGGTCAGATGGCATAAAGAATCCAGATTTATAGGTATTGCTTGGGATGAATTTCAAAAGGATGTTCCGCCTCCGACCGACGCGATTAGTCAGGCTTATACATCCAAAATGCCAAAAGTCCGGCAAGTTCAAAAACAGCCTTTTTATGAGATAGCGATTCCCTTTTCCGTGCGCGGTGAAATTATAGGGATTATGGATTTGATTATTTCAAGAGCCGGAGCTGAAATGCTGATAGGTTCCGCTATGCGGAAATATGTTTTTGGCGCTTTGGGCGTGCTTTTTCTCCTGGGATTGCCGCTTTATTTTTTCCTTCATCATTATATAATATCACCTCTTGAAGTTTTGAGAGACAGTATTGATAATATTTCGCTTAAGAGTCCCAATTTAAGATTTAAGCCCAGACGAGATGAAATCGGCGAGATATCCGCCGCTATTGCCATGTTTTTGGATAAGGTTAAAAGAGAAATTGAGAGTATTTCAAATAAAGATAAAACATATAGATCTTCGGAGGAAAAATGGTGGCGTATGCTGCTAAATACCATTATGCCTGATGGACAATATGTTTTGGTAGTTGATGAGAACAATAGCATTCTTTACGCTAATTTTGAACTTGACGCCGGTATGGATGCCAAAAATATTCATCTTCTTGATGTTATCGATAGCCAACAGCAAAATTTGCTTCGGATAGTGGGAGACGCTTTTGAAGAACCCGATAAGCTTATTGAAGGGGAAACTGTTTTTAGAAATGAAAGTATGAAGGTTAAAGTTATGCATATATCGGAATCTTCCGATGTTAGCAGAACTCTTATTCTGTTTTCTCCCAAACCCCAAATAACAGTTTAAAACAGCGCGGCAGCTTGGCAGGTATGCAGTTTATGACAATCACCGAGGCAAAGCCTCGTGTTTCATAGTCTTTGTATTTATAATATGTCGTTTCCTGTTTTTAACCATCAGCTTATTTTTGAGCAACTTTTTAGACAAGATTTACAGGATTTAACGGATATAAAAAACAGCATAATACGAATAACGGAAACAGCAAATCGCAGAGAACACGGAGAACATAAAACAGCGGAGAACGCAGAGAAAGAATA
>DAOWCC010000170.1 GCA_030639665.1 Elusimicrobiota bacterium
GGCGGTTCTATTTCGCGGGTATCGGTAAAAATAGGAAATACTGTTTCAGAATTTATTGTCTGAGGAATTATGGTATAGACTTGTTTATCCGAGCAAAGGTGCTCTCTCGCGGGCGCCGCAAATTTATCCAAACTTTTAAATTGTTCGAGTTCAAGCACAAAGGAAGAAAAGTTTTCACCAAAAATGTTAGAATTTATCGCGGAATCAGCCATATGGTATATATAAATATTATTGGCGGGAAATGTCAATAGCAAAAAAATATGGAGCGGAAAAATTATGAAAACAATTGTTATTGCCACTAAAAATGAAAATAAAATTATTGAAATCAGGGCTATTGCCGGAAATTTGGACTTTAATTTCAAATGTTCAAAAGATTTCCCTGCAATAGGGGAAATTGAAGAAGATGGGGAAACTCTTAAGGATAATGCGATTAAAAAAGCCAAATTAACGGCGCTCGGAACCGGATTATGGGCGTTTGCCGATGATACGGGGCTTGAAGTTGATTATTTAAACGGCGCTCCCGGAGTTTTTTCTGCGAGATATGCCGGAGAAGGATGTTCTTATGCCGATAATAATGCCAAATTATTAAACGCGCTTAAAGGCGTGCCTTTGCATTTAAGAAAAGCGGCTTTTAAATGCGTGATTGCCCTATCGTCGCCGAAGGGAGATATCACCACGGTTGAAGGAATTTTGCCCGGCATGATAACGGAAACACCGCGTGGAACAAAAGGCTTCGGCTATGACCCGATATTTATGGTTGACGGAACAGATAAAACCATGGCTGAACTTTCAAGCGAAGAAAAAAACAATTTAAGTCATCGCGGCAAAGTCATACGGAAAATTGTTCCTTTTTTACCCCGCCCTTTTGGGGCAAGCGGTAAATTATGAACCGGAAGTTTTATTCATCGATGTTTAGTTTCGAAATAAAAGGGCGGGGTGAACATAAACTCTTATGAAAGCCGGACTTTTTTATAATCTTATATTTGTGACAATCTTGATTTGCTTATCGTTTTTGGTTTATTTTCTTATGAGCGAAGAAAAAAACATTCCCGTTGTCGAAAAGCCGGTTTTAAACAAAGTCGTTTCATTTGAATCTTCAGACAAAATGAAGATAAGGCAATACTTAAATATTTTCCAAAGACAGAAAAATAAAATCGAGAAGTCTCTTGAAAAAAAAATCTATCGTATTCGCTTTAGCCTTGCCGATTGTGATGAGATTCAAAGAACCGCTTTTGCCTGTGAAAAACTTTTTTTAAAAATGGGTAAAGACGCGTACTCCTCCGTTAATCTCGCTCGAATTAAAGCCGCAAATACCATGGCAAGACAATTGGCTCTTGACTCCACCAAACTTAAATCTTTTGTCGGAGCTAAGAAAAAAAACCGAAGAAAAATTTATAGGCAGTTATTAAAAGTGGAAGGGGAAATATTAAAAATTGATATTCACCTAAACGCTTTGCTTGAAAATTAAGTTACGCGTTTATAGCGTATAAAAAAACAAAGCAAAAAAATGGGAGTTGTGGATTAAGGTTTTAGTTTTTATTCGGCTTTAATATTAGTCAGCCTTTTTAATCAGGTGTTTCAATATCACGCTTAACGCTATTAACTCACAACTCTACTAACGCTCTTCTATGGTATAATTATTTTTTATGAAAATAAGGCTTTTTCCAAAATTTCTAATAGTGATGTCATTGGTTTCACTCATTCCCATTGTGCTTTTGGGAAACAGATTGATAACCATGGGCCAGCTTGGTGTTAAAACCGCCATTTTGGAATTGCATTTAAGCACGGCGGATAAAATTTACGGTCGTTTTGAATCCTTTGTTTCAGGTTTTGATAAAAAAGCTCTTTTTATAATGAGCGCTATGGGGCAAATGGATTGGGAAAATAAGCAGATTTTATTGAATTCTTTTGTTAATTCCAATCGCAATGTAAAAAAAGTCTCCATAATATCCAATAAAGGCAATGAGCTGATTAAGGTTGTGGGCGTTGGTATTGAAAGTCAGCGGCAGCTTTCCGATTATTCCAAAGATAAATATTTGCTTGAAGCCGTTGAAAATAAAAAAAGGGTTATTCGGCTTTATTGCGATGAAAATTCAAAGGATATGGCGTTTTATTATTCCGCTTTGGGGAAATTCGTAATCCGTATTCTTGTAAATATGGAAGAGATATCGCAGGAAGTTGAAAAGAGTAAGGTGGGTGAAACCGGTTTTGCTTTTGTTATAGATTCCAAAGGAGTTCCGATACTTTATCCCGAAGATATTCAATTGGATAAAGAAGGCTTGAAGGAAGTCAGTTCCTGGGATATTGTTAAGGAAGCTTTGAAATCTCCCGCGGCAAGCTCAATGGAATATTCGGATTCCCAGGGGAAGGCTTTTATAGGTTTTTATTGTCGATTGCCGTCAACCGGCGGGGCCGTTATAATCAAGCAGTCAAAAGAAGAAGCTTATAATTACGCGCTCTTTATGAAAAAAGAAGCGCTTTATCTAATCTTATTGTTTGTGATAATAGTTTTCATTGTCGCTTATCTTATGGCTCAACAGCTTGCCCGTCCCATAACACATATAACAAAAACCGCTGAATATGTGGCGGCCGGTAATTTTAACCACAAGGTAAGCATCACTTCTCGCGATGAATTGATGGATCTGGCTAAAACTTTCAACAGAATGATATCTCAGCTTAAAAAATATTCCGATTTGCAAGTTGACAAAATTATCAAAGAGCAGGCAAAGATTGAGGCCATATTGTTTTCCATTGAAGACGGCATTCTTATGACCGATTATGACGGTAATGTGCAACTTGCCAATAGAAAGGCGCGTTCAGTTCTTAATTTGAATGAATCGGATTCATTGGAAGGTAAAAATCTTTTGAGTATGATTGGAGATGAAAAAATTAAAGATATAATCGGCGAGGTTTCCGATAATCCCAAGGAAAATTTCTCCAGGGAAATAGAGATTTTATTGAGCAATAGCTCAAGATTTTTCAAATGTTTTTCTTTACCTGTTGTAACTCCAGATAAAAACACAAAGATGGGCTTGCTTATAGCCATTCATGATATTACGCTCGAAAAAGAAATTTTAAGAATCAAGGATGAGTTTTTACATTCCATAACGCATGATTTGCGCAATCCGATGGGAGCCATTAAAGGCTTTGTTGAATTTTTAATTAAGGAGTTGCCAGGTCCCATTAATTCCGCTCAAAAAAAGATGTTGATTTCCATAGATAGGGCCTCTTTTAGATTATTGGGCATGATAAACAATATGCTTGATATAGCTAAAATGGAAGCGGGGAAAATGGATATAAAGATTGAAAAATTTTCCGTTGAAGACATGGCTGAAAGAGTAATTGATTTGATGGAATCTCTCGGTCAAAGAAAAAGGATTAAGTTTCTTGTGGCTTCGGACGGAGATATGGAATATGAAGGCGATAGCGGCTTGATAGAGCGCGTTTTTATAAATTTAATCGGCAATGCCATTAAATTCACTCCCGAGGACGGAACCATTACGCTTGGATTTAAAGATGACGGAAAAAATCTTGTGGCTTATGTTCAGGATACGGGAGATGGTATTCCGTCGGAATATGTGGAAAAGATATTTGACAAGTTTGAGCAGGTAAAAGGCCAAAGCGCCGGAGGAACGGGGCTTGGTCTTACCATATCAAAATATGTGGCTGAAGCTCATTTAGGCAGAATTTGGGCGGAATCTGAAATGGGCAAGGGCGCCAAGTTTATATTCAGTCTTCCTAAAAATCTTTCTAAAGATGAAAATGGAAATGTGATTATTGTATGAGTTTATCATTCGTTTATGCTTTGAATGACCATTTAAAAATACAAAAGTTCCGTGGTGAGCGGAACAAGCAGGTGTGGGGTGACCCTACCACCTGCTTATTGTCTGAAAGACAATCAAACGAAAATAACAGTGGCGCTAACATAAAGCGTCGCAAGCAGGTGGCAGGGTGAGATATTTTATAGCTATCGTTTTTTTATGCGTTTCTTTATTCGCTTACGCGAAACCCGTGGAGTTTCAAAATGTTAAAGTTAGAGCGGGAGACACTCTTTGGAGCATATCAAAGAGGTATCTTAAAGATCCGAAAAAATGGCCTGAAATTTTAAAACACAATAAGATTCCTTCTTCAAATCCTTCAATCGCGCTTCCCGGCATGGTTTTAAAAGTTCCCGTAGATCTTTTGAAAGAAAAGTATCGCGCCGCCAAGCTTGTGTATTTTGTAAACAATGTTCTTCTCCGTCCCAGGACAAAAACAAGTTGGAAATCGGTTGTTAAAAATATGGATTTATATACAAGCGATACTCTTAGAACTACCGTAAGTGCGAAAGCGGATGTGAAGTTTTATACGGGAGAGGTGCTTAATCTTTATCCCAATTCAATGGCGATATTAAGGCCGCCGAATAAAAAGAATATTGATGTTCAGTTACTTGCCGGAGAAATGCGCGGTTTGAAGACAAAGGTTGTTACCGTTTCAGCCCGAATTATTCCCAAGACGAAAGATACGCTTTTTGGCGCGAAAATTAAGGATGACCTTACAACTTTGGTGCAGGTTTACAAAGGAAAGGCCGAGGTTAAATCACAGGGGAAAACAGTTCTGGTCCCCGAAGGTTTTGCTTCAGAAGTGCGTCTTGATATGCCGCCGTCCGCGCCCGTTAAATTGCCGCCATTGCCTCAGTTTGATGAGAGTAGAGTTAAGTTAGCTAAAACTAATAGCGCGCCCCGCGTTAAAATGAACGGCGCTAAGTTATCCATGAA
>DAOWCC010000216.1 GCA_030639665.1 Elusimicrobiota bacterium
AATGATAATCCCAGAAATGAAGATCCCGCGCGAATTTTCAAAGACATAGAAAAAGGTCTTAAAGAAAAAAAATTAAGAAATTATGAAATAATCCCTTGCAGAAAAACGGCCATAAATAAAGCCATTAAACTTGCTAAAAAAGGTGATATTGTTTTAATAGCCGGCAAAGGCCATGAGAATTATCAAATATTAAAAGGCAAAACAATTCATTTTGATGATAGAGAAATAGTAAAGAAAGCAATAAATAATAGAAAGCAGTAATCAGAAAGGAGAAATCAGAAAAAAGAAAAAACACAGAATAGAGAACCTAGAATAGATGATATAAAGAATTCCCTAAACACTGCTTTCTGCTCTCTAATTTCTACTTACTAATCCATGAACTTAAATATAGATATAAAAACACTAGCTACTGCCATAGACGGAAAGATTATTAAAGGTTCCGGTGATATTCCTTTTAATTCTTTTGAAACCGATACCAGAAAAATTAAAGCGGGAGATTTTTTACTGGCGTTAAACGGCGCGCAATATAATGCTCATGATTTTCTTGAAGACACTCTTTCAAAAGGGATAAAAGGATGGATAATCAATGAAAACGAACTGCCGAAATTAAAAAATTTACCCGAATGCGTGATAGCGGTTAATGATACTTTAAAAGCCCTTCAAAAACTTGCCTCTTTCCACAGAAATAAATTCAACATCCCTTTAATAACCGTTACCGGTTCAAACGGAAAAACAACCGTAAAACAAATGCTATATTCCATTTTATCTCAAAAGGGGCCCGCTTGCGCCAATAAAGGCAATTTTAACAATCAATACGGACTGCCTTTCTCCCTGCTTGAGCTTAATGAAAAACATAAATACGGAGTTTTTGAATTGGGAGCCTCGCGCAAAGGTGATATTGAGGAACTCGCTTTAATAGCTAAGCCCAAAACAGCGGTTATTACCAATATAGCTCCCGCTCATCTTAAATTTTTTGGTGATATTGAAACCATATACAAAACCAAAACCGAGATAGTTGACCATATTTCAAAAGACGGCTGTCTTATTTATAATTCGGATGATGTTTTTTTATCGCGGCTTGAAAATCATACCGGAAGAAAATCAAGCTTCGGAACAAATGAGAAAGCCGATATTATCGTGGAAAAAGCCGGGGAAAACCTTAAACTTTCAGTTAAAGAAATAAATGAAAGTATTATTATTAAACTTCCTGTTTCAGGTCTCCACAATCATATGAACGCGGCAGCGGCTGCAGCCGCCGCTTTAGCAAACGGCTTTTCCCTTGAAACAATAAAGCTCGGCCTTGAGGTTTTCCAACCGGAACCAATGCGCATGCAAATTTTCAAATCCAAAGACTTAACCATTGTTTTTGACGCTTATAATGCCAATCCCGAATCTATGAAGACAGCCATTAATTGTTTAAAATCCGATTATCCTTCGCCTTATTATTTGGTTCTTGGAGATATGAAAGAACTGGGAAAGGATTCAAAAAAGTATCACGAACAATTGGGAAAACTAATAGCGAAAAACAAATTTGATTCCATATTTCTTGCCGGCCCTGAAATGAAAAACGCTTATGAAACGGCCTTGGAACATAATGCCTCTGCGAAAATAGTTTATTCAAAAGACTATTCATCATGGCTTAATGAAGTAAAGGAAATATTTAAAAACAAAAAAGGCGCCATGCTAATAAAAGCGTCGCGGGCAATGAATTTTGAAAAAATAATTGAGGATATAAAATAAAACCAGTTGAGAGTTTAAGATATTAAAAAATTACCGGTAACCGGTTACTAATGACCGGTGTCCGGAATGTCCGCCTAAAGAGGACAACTTATAATCGGTTCTGAGGAGATATAATGCTGTATCATCTTTATAATTTTAGTGAGTGTTTCAGTCCCTTAAATGTTTTTCAATATATTACATTTAGAGCGGGCTGGGCGATAGTAACTTCTTTTTTTATGAGCCTGCTTATAGGCCCCTATCTTGTGCGAAAAATAAAAAGCTATAAAATACTTCAAATTCAAAGAACCGACGGTCCAAAAACTCATTTATCAAAAGACGGAACTCCCACCATGGGAGGACTCTTAATATTTCTAACCTTAATAACAAATACGCTTTTATGGGCTAGAATGGATAACCGTTTTATTTTGCTTCTTTTGTTTACCACCGTTGTTTTGGCTTTTACCGGCTGGATGGATGACTACATTAAACTAGTCAAAAGAAATCCAAAAGGCGCGAGTTCCAGATTTAAGTTTTTTATGCAAATAATTACGGCAGTCGCGGTTGTCGGCTATCTTGCCGCTTATCCGCCCAATATGGATTTTTCCACATGGCTGTTAATTCCTTATACGAAAGGATTTTATATAAACCTTTATTCCGTTTATTTTGCCTTGGCCATGATTGTGATTATAGGCTCATCCAATGCCGTAAATCTGACCGATGGCCTAGACGGTCTCGCGGCCGGCAGCATAGTTCTTGCCGCCTTAACTTTTGCCATTCTCGCTTATTCTTCCGGCAATATTAAAATCGCAGAATACTTGAAACTGATTTATGTGCCGGGCTCGGGGGAAATAGCGGTTTTTCTGGCGGCCATGATAGGTTCCTGCTTGGGCTTTCTTTGGTTTAATTCATATCCCGCGGAAATTTTTATGGGAGACACCAGCTCGCTTTTTTTAGGCGGAACCATAGGCGTGGCGGCGCTCGCGACAAAACAAGAACTCTTACTGCCGATTGCGGGAGGATTATTTCTTGTTGAAACACTTTCGGTAATACTTCAAATGGGCTCTTATAAATTACGCAATAAAAAAAGAATATTTTTAATGGCCCCATTGCATCATCATTTTGAACTTAAAGGAATAGCAGAACCCAAGGTTACAATGAGGTTTTTAATCATAGGCATTATGCTTATGCTTGTGGCTCTTTCCTCATTAAAAATAAGATAATAATGTTTAAACCCACTGACTTTAAAAATGGAAAAGCTCTTGTCATAGGAGCGGGAAAATCAGGCGTATATTGCGCCAATCTTCTTATTTCAAAAGGCTTTAATGTCTTATTAACCGAACAAAAAAAACTTAAATTAAAAAGCGGAATATTAAAAAAGTTAAATGGAAAAGTTGAACTTGAAACCGGCGGCCATTCCAAAAATATTCTCCTTTGTTCTTTTGCCGTTAAAAGTCCGGGAATTCCAAACTCAAGCGAAGTAATTAAAAACCTTAAAAAAAAGCATATCC
>DAOWCC010000238.1 GCA_030639665.1 Elusimicrobiota bacterium
CTTTTGTGCCGAGGAATTCCGGCGTATAATAATGAAGAAAAATTTCTTTCTGCACATTTTGGGAATATTGGGCGCGAAAGACAAATAGTTTTGTCTCGTCGGGAAATAGATAATGCCGATAAATTAAAGTTGTTCCCAAAAAATTATTATAGTTGAAAGAAGGCGCTATTACAGAAGATATTATTCCCTTCTCACTATTTCTTATCGCCCATATCGGCATAATTCCGTAATTTAAACCGAGATCCTTGCTTGAGTCGACTATCGGCAAGGGTATTATCGGTCCGGCATCAAGCGGTATAACCATACGGCTTATGATTTTTCCAAATAAACTTTCTTTAAGCGTTTCCGTGGAGGTTATAATGGATTTCTTTATTTCCTCTTTTGGTTTAATCTCTTCTTTTGGCGATTTTTCAAGCGCCTTTATCGGTTTCGCGTGGGAATTGGAATTTATAAAAACAATACATAATAGTAGCGGCAGGATTTTTATTATGTTTTTTAGGCTTGAGGAAATCATCATTTGGTTTTGAGGGAAAATGACATATCCTTTACTATGGGCATATTTCTGGAACATCCGAGAGATTTTTTGCTCATCTTAAAAGTTATGGGAAATTGCTTCCTCTTAAATTCATTGCTCTCTATTTTTTTTATGATGGAGAAAACCGTTTTTTTATCGCCAATTCCGGCGTTAACAATATTTTGAGGCGTAATACCTTCTTCAATATAAGCGGTTATTATTTTGTCCAATAGTTCATAAGAAGGCAGGTCGTCCTGATCTTTTTGATTCGGTTTTAATTCAGCCGACGGAGCTTTGTCTATAATTGACTGAGGAATAAGAATGCCGTCTTTATTCAGATATTCTGCTATTTTGTATACATCGGTTTTAAGAATATCACCGATGGGAGCGAGCGCTCCGGCGCTGTCGCCGTAAAGGGTGCAATAACCGACGGCGGATTCCGATTTGTTGCCGGTCGCGAGCACAAACCAATTATTTTTATTGGCAAGCGCCATCAAGATGTTACCTCGTATTCTCGCTTGAATATTCTGCTCCGCTGTGTCAACGACGCCTTCTTTTTTTTCCGTGAAGATATTGTCGCTATAAGCTTTGTGAATGGCGTTGATGGATATCACTTGAGAAGTTATGCCCAGGTTTTTACAGAGTTCTTTCGCGTCGTTCGTGCTTTGTTTGGAAGTGTATTTTGACGGCATCATGACGGCATGAACATTTTCTTTTCCAAGGGCTCTAACGGCAAGCGCTCCCACAAGAGCGGAATCTATTCCTCCGCTCATTCCGAGAACGGCTTTTTTAAATCCTTGTTTGTGAAAAAAATCTTTAGTGCCCAGTGTTAGAGCCTGAATGCTTTCTTCTTCTTTTGATATTTGTTCCTGAGTTTTAATTTCTTCCGTTTTTTTTAGGTCACATAATATAAGGTCTTCTTTAAAGGCCGTCGCTTTGGATACGATTTTCCCTTTCGGATTAAGGACCAGGCTGTTACCGTCAAAAATTAATTCATCATTTCCCCCAACCAAATTACAGTAGACTATATGGGAACCTGTTTTTTTCGCGAGTTTGGTTAAGATCTTAATTCTTTCAGCGTTTTTTTTATTTGAATAAGATGATGCTGAAATATTTATGATAATATCGGGACGGTTTTTTGTTAAATTGCTGACCGGATTGTTTTTATAAATCTGGTGTCTTGGAAATGGTCCGTCTTGAATAATATCTTCACAGATTGTGAGGCTAATTTTTTGTTTTTTAAATTCCAAAGGAATGTTTTTTATGAACGGTTCAAAATATCCGGCTTCATCAAAACTGTTATAAGTGGGCAAGAGGGACTTATGTCTTTTAGCCAATATTTTTCCTTTATGAATAAGCGCGGCGGAGTTAAAGAGGGCTTTTCCTTTAAGAGAGGGATTGAAATCTATGTGGCCTATCACGCAGGCTGTTTTCCCCGCGAAATGGGCTATTTTCTCAAGTTCATTTAAATTTGCCGTCGCAAAATCTTTGTTGTTTAAAAGATCTTTGGGAGGATAGCCCGTTAAGGTGAGTTCAGGAAAAACCACAAGATCGGCATTTAGTTTTGCGGCTTTTTCAATGAATTTTTTTATCTTTGAGGCATTTCCTTGAAGGTCGCCCACCTTGGTGTTTATTTGAGCTATCGCAATTTTCATCGTTTAATTATAGGAAATGTTCAAGGAAAAATGAAATACGCGCAAAAGAAGTCGAAAATTACTATATTATCTGAGGAACGATTTAAAAACAGAAGCGGCGATAGTGTCGCCGCAAACAGATAGTGGAATTAGGCAAAAACTTTGCGCCTGTGCGTTTCCCTTTTGTTTTTCGTCTATTCCCAAGCGTTTTCTAATACAGCAATGAGCCTGAAATAGGTTGTTATGTTGTAAGCGATTTTCTTTGAATCACTTCTCCTTTTTTCAGTAATTTTAAGTCATTTTTATCCATAATTGAATTAAACAACTTTCTCTTTGCCTTTTGC
>DAOWCC010000178.1 GCA_030639665.1 Elusimicrobiota bacterium
AACCCAGAAGAGATGCCAGACTTGCCAGAAGAAGAAACCATAGACGAGCCCACAGATTAGCTCAAATAAAAAACCTCTTTTATAAATATAGCCTGATAAAAGATTTGCCCAGAGAAAAAATAAATTCTATTTACACTCCAACCGAAAATTCAAAAGACCCATGGCAATTAAGAAAAGACGCTCTTTATAGAAACCTTACAGGAGAAGAATTGGCAAAAGTCTTAACTCATATAGCAAAAAGACGGGGCTTTAAATCTTCAAGAAAATCTGAAGGAGCAGGCACAGATACTGCGGCAAAAGAAACTCAAAAACTACTTTCCGCCATAACTATGACAAAGAAAAAACTTCTTGGCGACAAATACCAAACAGCGGGAGAAATGTTTGCGACCGACCCTGATTATTTTGAACATAAAAGAAATAAACCCAATGACTATAAAAATTCAATCCCAAGAATTCTGCTTGAAGAAGAAATTAGAACAATTTTTAAAATACAAAGAGGCCTTAAATCAGAATTTGCCAGAGAAGAATTTGAAAAAGAATATACTCGAATAACTTTCACCCAAAATCCTTTACAATCAATGATTGGCATGGTTGGAATGTGCACCTTCGAAAAAAAAGAAAAACGAGCGCCGAAAGAAAGTTATTCCGCCGAAATTTTTACCATTCTAGGAAAGACAAATAATTTGATTTTACAGCCCAAAGCTGCGGATAAAGATGACAGATTTCTTAATATCGAAGAAATAGAAAAGATTTTAAATTTGTGCCATACAAATGCCAAGGTAACATTTAAACAAATCCGCAAGGAACTGAAATTATCGGATGATTGGATTTTTAATACCATTGACTATAACCACATAAAAAAAACGAAGACTGGCAAAGAGAAGGTTCCTGAAGAGGAAACTTTTTTTGAAATGAAAGGCTATCATAAAATAAGAAAAGCCATTGAGAAAAATTGCGATAAAGCTACTTGGGAAAACCTTAAAAACGATAAAACTTCTCTAAACGCCATAGCCTTGGCATTGGCGAGTGAAAAGGATGATGAGAATATAAGAAAAAAACTTAAAGAAGCAAAAATTGATAACAAAATCATTGCGGCTGTTTTGGAAATTAATTCCAACAAATTTATGCATCTTTCAGTAAAAGCCATGGACAAAATAATTCCGTTTATGCGGAAAGGCGAGAAATATATTCATGCCGCCATTAAAGCGGGCTATGATCCGTTAAAGCCAAATCAAAACGAAAAAAAATCTCTTCTTTTGCCAAAACTTACCGAAGATGAGGAATATCAAGTAACCAGCCCCGTGGCCAAAAGAGCTATTACTCAATACAGGAAAGTTTTAAACGCCATAATAAGAGACCATGGAAAGTTTGACCATATTAACATTGAACTTGCCAGAGACTTATCCAACTCTTATGAAAAAAGGCGAGAAATAGAAAAAGGACAAAAAGCATTTAAAGATCAAAAAGACGAGGCAAGAGAAAGATGTAAGGAGATAAATATTGACCCAGACACAAAAGACAATCTTTTAAAATTCAGACTTTGGGAACAGCAAAATGGCTTTTGCGTTTATTCCAATACTTATATAGAACCAGAAAATCTTGCCGAAGAAAATTATGTGGAAATAGACCATATTCTGCCCCATAGTCGCAGTTTGGATAATAGCCTAAACAATAAAGTTCTCTGCCTTGCGGTTGAAAACCAAAATAAAAAAAACATGATTCCTTTTGAATATTTTCAAAACAAAAGCGACAGATGGAATGAGTTTGTCGGTTGGGTGGAATCAATGAAAAAACTTCCAAAAGCTAAAAAAAGCCGGCTTCTAAAACGCAAATTTGATAAAAAAGATATGGAAGGCTTTAAGGAAAGAAATATAAATGACACCCGCCATATTTCCCGTTTTATTAAAAATTGGACGGAAAACAATCTTGATTTCGCGCAAAACGAAAAGAGTAAACAAAAAGTATTTGTCCGTTCCGGTTCTTTGACGGCTTTTTTAAGGCATCAATGGGGTTTGACTAAAAACAGAGAAGAAAGCGATAAACATCATGCTTTAGACGCTATTGTTACAGCTTGCGCCACACAAGGCATGGTTAAATTCATTTCTACAGTAGCACAGAAGATTGAAAGCTACGATTGGATAAATAATGCAAGGCCCCGTTTTTCTCCTCCGTGGCAAAGTTTCAGGCCGGATGTAAAAGAAGCTTTGGATGAGATTTTTGTTTCAAGAGCCCCCAGAAAAAAAAATAAGCGGAACCGCTCATGCCGAAACCATTAGAGCTAAAAAGATGCTGGATGGAAAAATGATAGTAAAGACCAAAATACCGCTTTTAAAAGTAAATCTTAAAACTCTTGAGGATTTATATGACAAAGAAAGCAATCACAGGCTCTATGACACATTAAAAGCAAGACTTGAAAAATATAATAATGATCCCAAAAAAGCATTTGAAAATTCTGATGACCCTGTAAGAATGCCGACTAATAATGGAAAACAAGGTCCAATAATACGAGGAATTAAAATAATAACTCATCAAAAATCGGGATTAACTGTAAGAAAAGGTTTAGCTGAAAATGGGGAAATGGTGAGAGTTGATGTTTTTGAAAAAAATAAAAAATATTACTTGATTCCCATTTATGTTTGGCAATTTACGAAAAAAGAATTACCCAACAGAGCTATTACCGCAAATCAGCCAGAAGAACAGTGGCCTGTAATGGATGAAAGTTATAATTTTAAGTTTAGTCTTTACAAAGATGACCTTATAAGCGTTAATTCATGCGGTGAACCTGAAGATGAAAAAATGGGATATTTTTTAAGTTGCCATAGAGGGACAGGAGCGTTGAAGATAATTTCAACAGATAGAACTAAATGTTGGAATAATAAAAACGAGTTAAGCGGTATTGGTGCAAGAACATTAAAATCTTTTAAAAAGTATCAAGTGGATTTGCTCGGCAAACACTATGAAGTAAAAAAAGAAAAAAGAGTGGGGATTATAAAAAAAAATGTCATGGCGAATAATAATGGTGTCAAATCCGGGCAAGCTGTCAGTTGAAAACAGCCAATTGCTCTATCAGCCGCTTGATGGCGAAAGTATAAGAGTTCCCATTGAAGATATTTCGACAATAATTCTGGAAACAAAATACGCCACATTAACAAGCGCGCTTTTATCATGCCTCGCGGATGCGGGAACGGTCTTATTTTCCTGCGGAGATAATCATATTCCAAACGGGGCTTTCCATCCCTTTCATAAACATTCAAGACTAAGCGAAATTGCCAAAATTCAAAAAAACTGGACTGAACCTTTTAAAAAAAGAGTTTGGCAAGAAATTATTCAATCTAAAATTTCCAATCAAGCTTATGTCTTAAAAATCATAGGAAATGAAAATTCTAAAAAGCTTAAAATGATTTCGGGCAGAGTTCAATCAGGGGACGCTAAAAATCATGAAGCCTTAGCGGCAAGGATATATTGGGAAAGTATTTTCACAAATTTTAAACGGGGAAATGAAGATTGGATAAACTCAGCCTTAAATTATGGCTATGCCATTATCAGAGGCTGTATAGCTCGAAATATAACGGGGGCGGGTTTGATAGGTTGTTTTGGTCTTAATCATTCAAGCGGCTTAAACGCTTTCAATCTTGCCGATGATTTAATAGAACCGTTTAGAGCTTTTGTGGATTTAAAAATTTATCAACTCTTTGAATCTTTAAAGCCTCAAGAAACCGACATGCTCAAACCTAAAGAAAAGCAAGAAATTGTAAAAATTCTAACCGATTTATGCCACATTGCGGGAGAAAAGACAAGTCTTTTAAACGCTTCTGAAACCATAGCCTTCTCGCTAGTATCGGCAAGCAGAACAAAAGATTATTCAGATATAAAACTTCCAAATTTTTTGACCAATGACAAAAAACAATAAATTGCGGGATAAATATATGCGACTTCTTGTGTTTTTTGACCTGCCTACCTTGAGAAAACAAGATAGGAAATATGCCAATAACTTTAGAAGATTTTTAATTAAAGACGGTTTTCATATGCTTCAATTATCAGTCTATTCAAGAATTTGCAAAGGTCTTGATGAAGCGTATAAACATACAAAAAGAATTTCACTTAACTTACCGCCCAAGGGTAGCGTCAGACTAATGGAAATTACCGATAATCAATATGGAAGGATGAAAATCTTAATAGGCCAAAGAAAAAAAGAAGAGAAATCCGGTTCTCAGCAATTACTTTTATTTTGATTTTTTCCACTTTAAGGCGAAAAAACCCTTGTTTTTTAAGGAGTTTTTTCGCCTTTATTATAACACTTCTTAGAGAGAGAGGAACCTATAACTGCGGATAAAGACAACAGGGGACCAGTTACATTATAACACTTCTTAGAGAGAGAGGAACCTATAACTCAAAGGCTTCGGCTCAAGCGGTTCCATATATTATAACACTTCTTAGAGAGAGAGGAACCTAT
>DAOWCC010000026.1 GCA_030639665.1 Elusimicrobiota bacterium
GATTGATTCATTACAAAAAGAAAAGCCAGCGCGCCGATAAAATAGTTCCTTATTTTATTCGGCGTCATCACGCCTATGGCAATGGCCATGGGAATAAAAGCCGGATACATATTGGCGGCATTATTATTGAATAAAAATGTAAAAACAATATACGGAATTAAAAACCACATAAACACGGCCATCTTGCCTTCATAAGGCATAAAGACCGCTTTATACATCCAAATCAAAGCAAAAGCGCCTGCGAAAAATAAAAGCAGATGAGCGCCGGACGCGGCGGAGCCCAAATACCAGAAAAGATTTTTAAAAGCAAAAGACTTTAAATAAACGGTTTGAGCGCCGGAAAAAGAATCCATGGCAAAAACATAAAATACATTTCTTATATACCACGGTATATTGAGCAAGGCCGCGAGCATAAAGCCCTTAAAAACTCTCCCTCGGGCAATGGGTGAAAGAATCGCGGAAATAAATGTAAGCAAGGTGGGAAAAATATAAATTATAAAAAACTTATCTGTAAATAAACCACAAGCCACGGCTATGCCGTAAATAAAACCCCATTTGCCGTCCTTCTCAAATTCCTCGGAATTAATAAAACCGGCATAAGCCAAAGCGACAAAAGCCATAACGGCTATTTCGGGAGATGGGCTCCTTAAAGACTCAAGAACAAAAGGCAAAGCGCTTATAACGGCGGCCGCGAGCCAGCCGGACTGATAATTTCTTTTAAAACTCGCGAGAGAATAAACTGAAAAGACCAAAATGGCCAAATAAAAAGAATTTACGCCCAAAATGGCAAGATTAAGATTATCCGGGAATAATTGAAGGAAAGGATAATAGCTCAGGAAATATAAAGGAGGCTGAAGATTTTTTATGCCGACAACTTCGGGATTAAAAATGGACATCCAATTGCCCGCGGATAAATTCTCCATAAAGGCCGTAATAATATTCACATTTATGGCGTCTTTCAAAGAAAACACACAATCTTGCCTTAACAGCCAAACCGCTAAAAACACAATCCCGATTAAAATTATCGCGGAAAGCCCCATTAAACCTTTCCACTGATTATCTTTTTTGGGCGCAGACAATTCCTTTTCAAACATAATGCTTTCAAAAACCGCTCTGGAAGCGTAAAATTTCTCTTTCCAAGTTAATTGTCTGATTTTTTTATTTTCTTGTTCCGCCATAAATGTTTCTCCCACCCGCTACCACATTATATATCCAATTTATTCCAATCTAATTTGCCAGCCAACGGATTATTCTCTATATATTCCCTTATTTTTGATAATGACTTCTCATTCCTGATAACATGTTCATAATAATTAGGCTGCCAAACATATTTTAAATTCTTACTTGTAGTCACAGCGCCTTGCGCTGATATCATCTTCTTTATATCTCGTGTAACCCATGATTTAAATGCATTTATTATTTTTGGCAATGATACATTTGCATTATTCAAAACCAAAATTAGATGAATATGATTCGGCATAATTACATAAAAATCCAAACCGACACCCTTATAATATTTAGATACTTGATTTATTTTTTCTTCTACAATTTTCTTAAAATTAGCGCCGTAAGACGGCGCAACTACAAATAATGATTGAGCCCGATAAGCGCATATTGTTACAAAATAATATCCGTTAGCGGAATAATTATAATCTTTTAATCTGATATTCTTTCTAAATTCCATTTCGCGCCCTGCGCGCATTATTTATCTCTGCGTCCTTTGGGCTTTTCTTATACGCCTATTAACAGTTCTAAGCCTTTTGTCATATACCGCGGCATTTTCAGGATCCAACTCTTTTGTCTTTAAATAACTGCCGCGAGAACGCCGGTAATCTTTCATTGAAAAACAAATATCTCCCTGAAGAAGATGGGCCACGGCGAATTCCGGCATAAGCTTAATAGACTCTTTAACTTGCTTTAAAGCTCCTTCATAATATTTCATTCTATAGCTGGCAAGACCCGTCCAATAATGATAAATAGCGTTTTTAGGCATAAGGTCAACAGCCGCCCTAAAATCCTGAACGGCATTGGCATAATCTTTTAATCTGAATTTTATTTTTCCCCGCTCATAATGGGCGAGAGAAATTTTAGAATTAAGTTCAAGCAAAGTATTTAAATCATCCAAAGCGTCTATGGGCCTGCCGAGATTAGTTAAAACTATCGCCCTATAATAAAATGCCAGTTCAAGATTATCATCAAGTTCAATGGTTTTGGATAAATCTTCATAAGCCTTAGCGGGATCATTTATCCTATAGTTTATTATTCCCCTATTAAGATAAGCGTGAGCATAATTCGGTTTCTTGCTTATGGCGCTATTCAAATAATAAAACGCCTTTTCATAAACGGACAAATCCATATACATGCCGGAAAGATTGGCGTAAGAGGGCATATAATCGGGAGAATATTCAATGGCTCTCTTAAAATCATTTTCAGCCTTTTGTCTGTCTTTAAGCTTTTCATATGTCAGGCCTCTTGAATTTAAAGCCTCGGGATAATTTTTTTTAATCAATAAAGCCTTGGTGAACATTTCAACGGCTTCAGAATATCTACCTGAAAGGTGGAGTTTATTGCCCTCTTTATAATAATGCTCGGGGCTTCTATTGCATGCGAATAAAAACAAACCGACAAAGGAAAATATAATAATTTTTTTCACTCTTTCCTCCCAATAAATACCCGCGGAGATTACCGCGCTATTTAAGCCTTCATTTTTCCGCGCTTTTTTTGTGCATCTTAAAGGCGACTAATATTGCTCCAACACTTATCGAAGAATCCGCCACATTAAAGACAGCCGGAAAAAAAGATAAGCTTACAAAGTCTATAACATAGCCATAAGCTATTCTGTCATAAAGATTGCCCAAAGCTCCTCCGACAACCATTGCTATGCCTATAGCGACAACTATGCCGTAAGGCTCCATCTTCCGCCGGAAAATCATTATCAATACCAATAAAGCAATAGTAAAAAAGACAAAAAAGAGATTGGCGTCGGGAAACATGCCAAAGGCTACTCCCGTATTTTCAACATAAACAAAATCTAAAAAACCGCAAACACTAAAAGATTCCGGCAAAATAAATTTCAGAACAAAATACTTGCTTATTCTATCTAACGCGAAAATGCTTAATATTATCAATGGCGATAATAATTTTTTATTCATTCTCTTCCTATGTTTTTAGCGGCATAAGATGCCACGACTACATTCCGCGAATACTACACCGAATTGTAGCTGCGGCGCCTTGCGCCGCCTAATTAGCGCCGTAAGACGGCGCAACTACACATTCTCTGCTTTCTGCTCTCTGCTTTCTATTTGCTTCATTACATCCGCGCAACGGCCGCAAATATCCGCGAATTCATTATTCGAACCTATGTCTCTGCGCCATTGCCAGCATCTCGGACATTTTGTTCCACCCGCGTGAATCGCGCTTATATCAAGCTCGCTTGCCGCTTTATCAAATTTAATTTCACATTCCGAAATTATGGCAATAGACGGCCAAAGATCAATTGTGCTTTTCAAAAATTCCGCCATGCCATCATCTGAAGTGGAAAATATAATTTTGGCCTCAAGAGACGAGCCCACTTTCCCCGTGCTTCTGATATCTTCAATGGCCTTAAAAGTTTTCTCTCTTATCTCCATTATTTTTGTCCAGCGCGCGCTTAGCTTATCATCCAGCCATTCGAGTTTTTCTTTGGGTAAATCCGAAAAGAAAACGCTCTCGGAAATATCCGAATCTATTTCTTTTCTAATTACCTGCCATGTTTCCTCAGCGGTAAATGAAAGTATGGGCGCCATAAGCCGGGTTAAGGTCAATAAAATATCATATAAAACCGTCTGAGCGCTCCGGCGCTGATTATCATCGGGACTCAAAGTATAAAGCTTGTCCTTTAAAGCGTCCAGATAAAAGGCTGATAAATCCAGAATACAGAAATCCGCTATCCGGCGCGCGGCCTGACGATATTCATACTTTTGATAATTCAAGTTGATATCTTTAACCGCCAGAGTAAGGCGATGTCTCATATATCTGTCCATTTCAGTAAGCTTATCGTCAGAAACATAGTTTTCACGGGGATTAAAATCATTGAGATTGCCCAAGATATATCTCATGGTATTTCTGATTTTCCTGTAAAGGTCTATCGGGCCGCTTAAAAGCTTATCGGATATTCTTATATCTTCACAATAATCGCTTAATGCCACCCAAAGCCTTAGTATTTCAGCGCCGTATTTTTTATATACCTCTTGCGGCGATACCACATTGCCGGAAGATTTATGCATGGCCTTGCCTTTATCGTCCAGAACAAAACCATGAGTTAAAACCGTTTTATAAGGAGGTTTGCCGTTAAGCGCCACCGACGGTATAAGCGAGGTCTGAAACCAACCGCGATGCTGGTCGGAGCCTTCCAGATATAAATCGGCGGGATACATTTTTTCGCCCAAAGCATTATTATCTTTGACTACGGCGCGCCATGAAACGCCCGAGTCAAGCCAAACATCCAAAATATCCTTTTCTTTATCAAAATCGGAACTGCCGCAAGAGCATTTATAATCTTTTGGAATAATATTTTCCGCGCTGTCTGAAAACCAAAAATCAGAACCCTCTTTAAAAGCCCTGTCTTCAATATGCTTCATTAAGGCTTCATCTATTTGAACTTCTTGGCAGGATTTACAGTATAAAACCGGAACAGGCGTTCCCCAGTATCTCTGACGGGAAAGGCACCAATCGGGCCTTTGAGATAACATACTCAACATTCTCTCTTTTCCCATTTGAGGGACCCAAGAAACATCTTCAGCTTCACGCATGAGAGTTTCTCTTAAGCCTTCATGCTCAATACCTAAAAACCATTGCTCGGTAGCTCTGAAGATAATGGGCTGTTTACAACGCCAGCAATGAGGATAACTGTGAGAAATGGATTTTGAAGATATAAGATGTCCGGTTTCTTCAAGAGTCTTAATTACTTTCTCATTTGCCTTAAAGACTTTTAACCCCTCAAACTCGCCGGCGTCTTTTGTAAAACAACCGCTATTATTTACGGGACAAAATATTTCAAGGTTCCATTTTTTACCCGCGTAAAAATCATCTTCACCATGGCCGGGAGCGCTGTGAACTATGCCGGTTCCCGTTTCCATATCCACAAAATCGGCTGATATGATGGACCGTTCGGGATGTCTTTCTTTTGGCATTAAAGGCGCCAGACAATGCTCATATTTAAGGCCTACAAGCTTCTCTCCTTTCACTACGCCGATACGCTTTCCCTTAATATCCGTTTCAGTCAGAAAAGCATCCGCCAATTTATCAGCTAAAATTAAAACTTCCGTATCAGTTTCTACCAGTCTATAATCCTCTTCTTTTGATACTACAGCCGCCATATTGGCGGGCAAAGTCCAAGGAGTGGTGGTCCAGATTACAATAAATGCCTGTTTATCCCCTTCATAAACAGAAGATGGCTTAAGATTGAATTTGACATAGATTGAGGGGGAGGTTTTGTCTTTATACTCAACTTCCGCGTCGGCCAAAGCCGTTTCACAAGTGGCGCACCATGATATGGTTTTTTTACCTTTGTAAATATATTTCTTACGCAGGAGTTCATTGAAGGATTTTATAACGGTTGCTTCATAATCCTCGCTCATAGTGATATAAGGTTTATCCCAATCGCCGATAATTCCCAACCGTTTAAACTCCTCTCTCTGAATATCCAGAAATTTAGCGGCAAATTCTCTGGCCTTCTTTCTAAAAGCGGCAATATCAGTTATATGTTTTTTACCCATTTTAAGCTCTTTCAATAATTGCTGTTCTATGGGCAAACCATGGCAATCCCAGCCCGGCACATAGGGCGTATAATGGCCCATCATGGATTGAGATTTAATAACAATGTCTTTTAAAATTTTATTCAGGGCATGGCCTATATGAATATGTCCGTTGGCATAGGGAGGGCCGTCATGAAGCAAATAGGGCTTGGAATCTTTTCGATGCTCAAGCATTTTCTCATAAAGCTCAATTTTATTCCAAAAATCAATTATCTTAGGCTCTTTCTCGGGAAGATTTCCCCTCATGGAAAAAGAAGTGTTAGGTAAAAATACGGTTTTTGAATACTCAACATTTTTAGTGGTCATCATTGTCATCCTTAATTAATAACTATCTTCGCAAAGATACGGTTACTGAATTATACAAAATATGAGTATTGAGATAGTAAATGAGAAGCGCCCATTAACTTTCATATATAAAAGCTAATGGGCGCTTCTTGTAAGGACTATTAAATAAATCTTACATTTTCAGAGTTTTTTTGGCCTGAGAAATTATTTCTTCTATCGGTGTCATTTTTGAAAGAAATTTATCAACGCCTTCTTCCTTAAAAAGCGATTCTATTTGCGAGTTAAAATGAGTCCCCGTAAGAATTATAATGGGAATTTTCACCCCTTTGCTGTTAAGAATTCTAATCATCTCTATACCGGACATGTCAGGCATCATAACATCCGAAAGAATAATATCGGGTTTTTCAGCAACAACCTTATCAACACCCTCTTTTCCGTTAGAAGCGGAGACAACTTGAAACCCGCTATCTTGCAATGTAAATTCTATCAATTCCCTAAAACTTGGATTATCATCCACCACAAGAGCCTTTTTCATTTCCATCGTCACATCTCCCTTTACCAATATTAATCCATAATGCCTACCGCAATTATACAATATTGGCATAAAAAAAGACTCTAAAAAAAATTGAATTTGGAATTGACAAAAAGGCGGGGCTTATTCGCTTTTTATCAGCGAAATTTCTATTCTGCGATTTTTGGAGCGGCCTTTCGCGGTGGAATTATCGGCCAAAGGCCTGTTCTCGCCATAGCCCATTCCGGCAAGTCTTCTGACTTCAATTCCAACTTCTTCCATATATCTGACCACATTATAGGCCCGCGCCATTGAAAGCTCCCAATTTGACGAATATTTACCGCCTCTTATGGGAACATTATCAGTGTATCCTTCAACTATAATATCATTGGGCAATTTCTTCAATTCCAAAACTATTGTTTGAAGAACATTTTTGGCATGCTGCTTTAATTTTGCTTTTCCCGAATCAAATAAAATACCGTCCGTAAGAACAAGTTTTAATTTTTGTTCGCTTGATTGAATTTGAACACTATCGGATAGCGCCTTATTCTGTCTCAATTTTAAAGATACAAACTCTTCATTTTCCTTTGCTTTAGCCAGCTTAACTTGTTTTTCATTCGCTTTGCCGCCAAAAGATTTTTGAATATTACTGAGCGATTCTTCATATTTTCTATTTTTCGTTTTATTATTCTTCATCGTGGAAAAAACGAAAAGCATTAGAAAAAAAATCATTAAATAACTCATGAGGTCTCCATAAGTTACGGCCCAAAGAGCTCCTCTGTTTAATTGATTTTCCAATTCATCTCGTCTTTCTTTATAAATAGCCATAAGATTTATAAGCGCAAAGAGCGCTCGCTCGCATTGTTCATAATATGAGTCATAATAAATAGCCGATTGCCCGCGACTGCCACTACTGCCGCTCCGTGTTTTTATTGCGCTGATTAAAAGCAACCTGTTCCATTCTATTTCTCAAATCATTAAACGTCTGTGTCTCCTTTCTTAATTCCAATAAACTGTTCCTTAAAGACTCAAACTCTCTTTTTATTGTTATTCCGGCCGAGCCGAGTATAGGTTCAAACCTTAACTCGTCTATCTCTTTAACAAGATTTTCCAGGTTTTTACCGGTATTTAAAGCTTTATCGTGAACCGAGTCAAGATAAAATGAAATAGTTTCAACGGAAAACATTTCCTGACTCGTCTCCGAGCAAAAGTCTTTTATTTTTGAAAGATGCTTTTTATTTTCCACATTCGCTTCATTCAAAAATAATTTTCCGGTTTCGGCAATAACAACTTTCATCTTTTCAAGAAACTCTTCTATTTTATCGTCACTGGTACTCATATTATTTAAACGATTCAGCATTTTATCCAGTTTTCTATATTCTCCTAAAAACTTACCCGTAACCTCTTCCATTTCTTTTCTAAACAACTCTCTTTCATCGGTGAAATGCTTTTTTATCGCGTATTGCACATCAGCTTTTATTTTGGACGCGTTATCCGAAGCGGCGGCCTGAATTTCAGCCATTTTTTCATGGTCTTCTAAAAAATTACCCTTAACCTCTTCCATTTCTTTTCTAAACAACTCTCTTTCATCGGTGAAATGTTTTTTTATGGCGTATTGCACATCGGCTTTTATTTTGGACGCGTTATCCGAAGCGTCGATCTGAATTTCAGCCATTTTTTCATAGTCTTCTAAAAACTTACCCTTAATCTCTTCCATTTCTTTTCTAAACAATTCTTTTTCATCGGCGAAATGTTTTTTTATGGCGTATTGCACATCAGTTTTTATTTCAAACGCGTTATCCGAAGCGGCAGTCTGAATTTCAGTCAATTTTTTATATTCTCTCTCAATTTTAAAGGAAAAATCTTCCATCTCTTTTTTAAACAATTCTCTCTCGTCGTTAAAATGTTTCTTTATAGAAAATTGCAAATCAACTTTTATTTTAGCAGCGCCGTCCAAAACAGCACCTTGCATTTCATCCAGTTTCTTATGTTCTCCTATGAATTTAACCGTGGTATCTTCCATTTCTTTTTTAAACAATTCTCTCTCATCGCTAAAATGTTTTTGTATCATGGATTGCAAATCAGCTTTTGTTTTAGCCGAATTATTTAAAGCGATATCTTGCCTTTCATTCAGTTTTTTGTATTCGTCCTCGAATTTAAGAGAAACATCTTCCATGTCTTTTCTAAATGATTTTCTCTCATCGCTAAAACAAGTTTTAACCGCTGATTTCAATTCTGATTTTGTCTCGGAAAGAAGCAATTTAAAATCTTCTTCACGATTAGCGGACAGCTGTTCGCTCATATCAAAAATAGATCTGTTAAATTTAGCTTTAATATCCTCAAACATTTTGAAAAAATTCCCATTCATTTTCCCGCAAAAAGTTCCCAAACCTTTCACGAATTTATCAGACAGCTCTTTTACATTGTCTTGATAAACTTCACCAATACCGTCCAGTTTAGCATTCAGCAATTCTTTTATTTTTACTTCAATAACCTCATATGTTAAAGCTTGTTTTTCGGAGGCGGCCAATCGATCTGTTTCCAACACCTCAATAATTTTTTCATTCCTTTTTTGAGAATCTTTCAGTTGATTTTCTATTTCAGTCAATTTATTCAGAAACTTATTTTCATTATTTTGAATATTTTTTTCCACAGCCTCTATCTTCCGATAAAATTTAGCATCGTCGTCTTTTAATATCAAAGGCAAAAGCTTATTTTCCTGAAAATCATTCCGCTTATCTTCTATTTCAGCCATTTTATTCAAAAGCTTATTTTCATTATCCTGAATATCTTTCAGGTTGTCTTCCATCTCGGCAATTTTTGATAAAAATAATGCCTTGCTATCATCTGATTTTGATATCAAGGGCAAAAGCTCTTTTTTCTGAAAATCTTTCAGCCTGGTTTCCATCTCGGTAATTTTTGATAAAAATAAAGCCTTGCTATCATCTGATTTTGATATCAAGGGCAAAAGCTCTTTTTTCTGAAAATCTTTCAGCCTGTTTTCCATCTCGGCAATTTTTGATAAAAATAAAGTCTTGCCATCATCTGATTTTGACATCAAGGGCAAAAGCTCTTTTTTCTGAAAATCTTTCAGCCTGTTTTCCATCTCGGCAATTTTTGATAAGAATAAAGCTTTGCCGTCATCTGATTTTGTCCCTTGAAGCGATTTTAACCCCTCTGTTAATTGTTCTTTTATATCCTTTTTAAGCTGCAAAAGAATATTTTTTTCCATATCATTCATCTTTGTTTCCAAATCCGACATACTCTTTTGAGGCTTAGCCGTTTGAGGCTTAGCCGTTTGAGGCTTGGCCGCAACAGGAAGTGGATGATGCTCGGCAGGAGTCTTTTCTTTCGAATCCGGCATAATATCGGAAAAAATAGATTTGTGTTTGGGTTCCGTTTCTTTATTTTTAAAATTCATAATAGCCTCTAAGTCGCAAAAACCTCAAAATAACTACAGCTAAATCACAGATTACGCAAAACCACTCTTGCTTTCTGACTTCTTTGGCAAAACACTTGTCCGCTGGTTGTTTGGAGGAAGCTACGGCTTACTTGTTGACCAAAACTTACTCCATGCTGCTTACGCGCTCTCCACTTTCCTCTCACTGCTTTCGTTTGTTATCATTTGATTTTCGTTTTCAAGAGGATTTGAAACAGCTCCCTCTTTTATCAGCGTAAAAACGGTTTCAATTATTTTTTCCATGGATTGGTCGATTCTCTCCGATGAAGGAGAACCGTAACTCATGCTTTGTTCTATCATTTGCCATGTTTTATCAGCCATCTGCTGTCTTATTCTCTCTTTAAGAGGATCCAAGATGTCCCACATGGCGGACGCCCACTCTTCCGTTTTTATTTTTGAAATAATCAGTGATAAATCTTTATCGGAGCAAAATATCAAATCCTCAATAAGAAGAACATTTTTTTTGACCTGAGCGGCTACGACAGGATGATTTTTCCTCAACTCATCAATCATTTCCTTTTTGCTTTTTAAACTGACGCCTTCAAGCGCTTCTAGCACTTTGGGAACTCCGCCCACAGCGCCGCTGAGACGCCTTTCAATTTCCTCCTTCAAAGTCAATATGGTGTCAGGTTCAATAAAGCGAACCTTTGACATATTGGCCATTATATCGGAAGCAAATTTAGGCGGTAATTTTTTAAAAAACTCAGCTCTTATATTTGGCTGTAAATGGGTTAAAATCAAAGCCACATTGGCGGGTTCCTCTTTAATCATTATATTAACCAAAAAAACCACTTGATCTTGCCTTACATTGAAAACAATACTCTTATTAATATCATCCTCATCGGATTCACTCGGGGTTAAATCTTCTTTTTGTTTTCTTCCGATATCCGGCAAAGCGGCCACTTCCCCTCCCTCAACTCCTCCGGAACCGGATCCTGATGATTCTTTCCCAAGATCCATGGTAATCTGATGGCTTTGCTGAACCTTAGCCATTGTGCTCATCGCTCCGGCAAGCTTTAAAAACCCTATGGAAACCACTATCATTGCGATTATTCCCATGAAAGTGAGAACAACATACTTAAGCACCATGCTTATGGCCGCGGGGGTGTACCATATTGTTTTCCAAAGCGGAGAAAACGCAGCTTTCACAATTGACAAATTGTCGCCTCTTTTAATATCTATCCTTAAAAGCTGAGCGACAACAATTCTTATATTTGCCACTTCTTTATCCTCTATTTTTTTGTTAATCATCACAGTAACATCAAGTTTTTTGACGAAAGTGGAAGGATAAAGAAACTGCTTATTATAAGATTTATCTTCCGATTTTGATTCTTCAAACACAGGAAATCCCGGCAAAAGATAATCGCTTTGAACACTCTCTCCGCCGGCGTTTTGCCATTTAAACATATCGCCTTTTTTTGAGGCGGAGCCGGAATTGACTTTAACTTTCTCCGTTCTTGTAAAATCCAAAGTAGCGTCCACAACCACCTTGGCTTGGCCGGGACCGAGAATTTTTATAAGAGCTTCATCTATTTTATTTTCAAGCATTTTTTCATATTTGGCTTTATTCTCAAACGGAAGGACTTGCGCGCTCAAAAACCCCGTTGAGATTGAAATAAAAAAGAAACCGATAAGAAAAAGCATTATGCCTTTTTCATAAACCGTTTTTAAGTTTTTAAAATTTGCCAATTTCATATTATTATTCCTCTTATATAGTTTGTTGCTTTCTTTCGCGCCTCGGTATTTCTTAATATTTAAATAAAAGACTGAAGCCTTCTTTCAACCACAATGGGAACGCTTCCTTTTGTTATTTCCATTATCCCTTCCAAAATCATGGATTTCACCTTAACATCCATCCATATTTTTGTTCTTATTTTGCCCGCTATCGGCACGCAAACAACATTCGCGAATACTATTCCATAAAAAGCCGATGTTATGGCGACAGCCATGGCGGGTCCCACAAATTCAGGATTGGAAATTTCACGCAATACTCCCATAATACCTATAAGCGTACCCAGCAAGCCGAACATGGGCGCCAATATTCCCATAGTTCTGTACACATTGGCGACTTCATTCATTTCATCAACTCTTTGATTTACTTCCTGTTCCAAAACATGTCTGACAAAATTGGAATCATTATATTCCAAAGCCGCGGTCGCCGCTCTGCTTAAGAAACCGTTGGCTATTTTGGTATCGGCGTCTTTAAGAGCGCTTAACCCCTTTGTTCTGCATTCCTGAGCAAGATCTACCACTATCGGAATTATTTTTTCAGGAGCGGATTCGTCTTTATCAAAGAAAATAATTCTAAGCTCCGTAATCGCTTTTACCAAATATCTAAAAGGAGTATTTATAAGAAGGGAAATAAAAGTGCCGCCAAAAACCATAGTTACGGCATGCATATTTAAAAGAGATGAAGAAGTGCCGTTGGAAACAATTCCAAATATAATAAAACCCATCAAACCAAGCACACCTAATATAGTAGCGAAATCCATTACCGTTCCTCCTAACAAGTTCACAATAGTATAAATTTATGGTGTTTCAAGAAAGTTACGCATAGTTTACAAAATTGTTGAAGTTAATTTTTCTTTAAAGGAATTTTAAACCAAAAAGTGGAACCCCTGCCCAATCCTCGACTGATAGCGCCTATATCCCCGTCGTGAGATTTAACTATCTCATGAGAGATGGCAAGCCCCAAACCCCAGCCTTTCTTGCGCAATTTTTCATCTTTTTGATATTTAGCTTGATAAAACTTTCCGAAAATCTTTTTTGTTTCAGTCGGATGAATGCCTATCCCGGAATCTTTTATAAAAGTTGTAATATATTTCCCTTCCTGTTTAAAAAAAAGCTCCACTTGTTTTTCGGCGGGAGTAAACTTAATGGCATTATTGAGAAGATTCATCGTAACTTGCGATAATCTGAATTTATCCCCGTTTATAATCATTCCTTCGGGAAAATCGTGAACTATAAGCTCAACATTTTTTTTCTGAGCGTTTATGGAAATGCCCGGCAATATATCTTTAGCCACATCGGGGAAATTAAAGATGGCTTTTTCCATTTTTAATTTACCCGCTTCTATCATGGCAAGATCCGTTAAATCGGATATAAGCCTGTTTAATTGGTCGGTGGCGCTCACTATATGATTTAGATATCTCTCTTCTCTTTCTCCCATTTTTTTCTTGATAAGAAGCTCTCCGAATCCGCGAATGGAAGCAAGCGGGGTTCGAATATCATGAACAGCCATTGAAAGAAATTTAGATTTCATTTCATTAAGCTGAGCGAGTTCTTGATTTGAAAGCGCGAGTTTCCCTGAAAGATCTTCCAATTGCTTGCTTCTTTGAAAAATATGAGTTTGAGCGAGAGCTATTCTCTCCACATATTGCTGAATTATCATATTTGAAAAATGCTGCCTATTATTAAAAAAAGTGGATTGAATAAAACCGGAAACTTGCGCCACCACAAGAAATCCCGCCATTAAAAGCATCAAAGCGAATGGGATAAAAATAATAAAAACCATTTCCATCAGAGTTAATTCCTTTATTTATAGCGGCTGCGTAAGCCTAATCACAGAGAGGTCGCAACTATGCGACCTCTCTTCGACAAATTGCATTTCCGCCACACGGCATTCCGCCACACGACATCGGCGGACAGGCAGGAGGACAGGCCACCCGCTACCATATTATCTATCCAATTTGTTCCAAATTCCATTTTTGCGTCTCGACGCCTCTTTACTCTTCGCGTTCTTCGAGCTTTTTATTTCCAGCCTCTATCCTCAACAAATTTCCTTGTCACTTTATCGTTCGGGAATAATTTTAACACCGTAAGATAAGCGCTTTTTGCTTTTGGAATATCACCCATCATATAATAAGATGACCCAAGTCTTGTCCATCCCAACCTGTTATTCTCATCCAAAAGCACAACTTCCGCGCATTGATTGGCGGCTATGTTAAATTCTTTAAGATAGAAAGCCTTTGCGGATTTTTTAAGTTTCTCCGTTATAAGCGCCGTCTTGGGAAGTATTTCATCCCTTCTGACACCAATTTTAACCAAATCGCTTATAGTATATAAAAGTTCCTCAAATACCGCGTCGCCCCTCATATTGGAACCAAAGGCCGCGTGACTAAGCAAAAATGATTTTAATCCTTCATCTTCAATATAAGCCCGAATGGCTTCATTAGCCACATTGGCTTGTTCCTCATCTTTAGCCAAAGTGATTTCTTTATCGGCAATGGTGTCAAGGCTAAGCCCTTTGACAAGAGAGTTCAATCGTTTTCTTCTTTTACCCCATTCTCCTTCTCTAAATTCGGGGCTAAGATTAAAAGCTTTATCCATATTTTTAACGGCGGAAGAATATCTTCTTTCATCAATATTCTTTCCGGCCAAGGCCAAATAATCTTTCGCGAATAATTCCAACTCTGCTATTTTTTCTTTCGGCGCTATAAGTTTGGCTCCTTTAATCCGGCTGGTTTTGCCGGCTAAAGGCTGATCGGCTTTTGACTGTCCGAATTTCATGGCTATGCCGAGTTTTTGCATCTGTCCCAGTTCTCCATAGCTTGCCATGGAATAATCTATATCGACAAAAGAAAGTTTAAAACCAAATCCCGCTCTTAATCCCGAACCTATATCTTGAGCCGTTTTATACCCTGCCCTAAAAGATAAAAGCTGAAACATGGTGACTTCCGCTCCAAAAGCGATTGTATGCGATTCATCGTTCGCAATAGTATTATCAATACTTAAAATCAATTTACTGTTTCCACCCGGATGACTGTGCCACGAAGCGCCCAGAGAAAAAGCCGTCGGCAAAGGACAAGAAATTTTATCAAATTTTAAACCGGGCCCGACATTTTTTAAAGTGGCGGCCACTCTTATTTCTTGAGCCGGAATTTTACTCATCCAATATTTTTCCGGCCTAAAATAATATATGGCTCCCAAGTCAAGACCAAAAGTACTCGCGCTCGCGTCCGCAAGCTCCTCTTTTATATACTTAAAGTTCGTTCCAACGCTAAAAATGGGCCGTTCAATTTCATCCTTAAAAATAGTTCTGCCATAAGCGATTCCCAAAGCCAAATCGGAAGATTCAACATTGCCGGCCTTCATCCCCGCGGAATCATAACCTTGAAAAGAGCCTACCTGAAGTTTTGTAATATTCAAACCGAGCGTGGAACCATATCTAAGAGGGTATACCGCGGAAATATACTGATGGCTTATATCCTCAAAAGAACTGTTATAAGTCGCGGCAAATTCGGGAAGTTCAAGACCGGCGAGTCCCGCGGGGTTCCAATAAGAAGCATACGCGCTGTCAACTATTGAAACATAAGCCCCACCCATGGCGCTGGCTCTCGGACTTGGAGAAAACTTCAAAAAAGAAGCCGACGACGCTCCCGCTTCCCCCGCTAATATATAATGAGGAAAGAATATACAAGACATCATAAAGCCGATTAAAAAACCGGCGCGTTTTATAGTTTTAATTATATTCATAAAATTCAGCCACTCTCGAAGCCTACACTGATAGTCTATATAGAGTTTGAATTAAAATCCCGAAGAAATCACGAAGAAAACATATATATAAGGAAGTATACCCAAAAAGAAAAAGGTTAGAGAACAGCAATCCGATTACAGAATTTTTCACACATTCATCGTTTCTGTTTATCCTGATTTATCTTGTTAATCCCGTCACCTTACCACCTGCTTATGGCGCTATAAGCGCCATTATGGAAATACGCTTCGCAAGCAGGTGGTAGGGTCAGATACTTTGTTTTTTCTTAACAATTTTTTAAACAAGATTTACCGGATATAAAAAACTGCATAATATCCACAAAAAAGCACAAAGGACACATAATACGAATTAAACGCAGAGTTTACAGAGAATACAAAAGCGCGGAGAACGCAGAGTGGACTACGCTATCGTGTCGTGTGTTGGCAGGACACCCATTAGTGCTCAAGAATAAAAACCTCAGCGGACTCTATGTAGAATCTCTGTGTCCTCCGCGTTAAATGAAGTTTCCGCCTAAGGCGGACTAATTTAGTGTAACAGCCTGCCCGCCGCGTTGTATTGGCGGGGAATTTCAATATTTAAAGCAACCACGAAATTGTGAAAATTGAGAAGACACGAAAAACGGCGAAAAAAATAAAATATATTTCGGTCGTTCACATAGTTACCGACACTTTA
>DAOWCC010000048.1 GCA_030639665.1 Elusimicrobiota bacterium
CAAAGGCGTTTATAAAAAAGTTTCGTTTTTTTCTCCGTACGCGAGTTTGGGTGAACTTGATATTTACGGCCTCAGCGGGACCATAAAAGATTTTTCTTTTATTCCTTTGAGGGAAGGCAGTTTGTCCGATATTATGCCGTTTAAAATAGGAAAATTAACAATTTCATCGGCCAAAATGAGCAATTATTCCATATCAAGATATATTGAAAGCAAGAACAGTTTTGTTCGCGATGTGGATGTAAAGCTTGATAAAAATTTTGAAATAATGGCTTTTATCGGAAGCAAGAAAATCTTTGTGGAATTTTTATTTAAGTATTCAAACGGGGAATTTGTTTTCGATCTTTACAATTTGATTTTTAGCGGCATCAGCATGCCGAACTTTATATTGAAAATTTTTCATTTTGAATATTCATTGAGCTCTTTACCTTTTAAAATGGATTTTAACAAAGTGCGCATCAGAGGCAGTATGATGGAAATATCATAACAGTTCGACAGCGCGACAGTAGTGCAGCGTGGCAGAAATATAAAATTTGCATAATTCTTGTGTTATAAACTCTGTGACTCTAAGACTTTTTAAATCAATTAACACTATGACTCTAAGATCAAAAAACACTCAGTCTCTTCAACTCCCCGACTCTTCGACCCTTAGACTTTTTATTGCATTACGCCTTTTCATAATTCCCATAATATTCTTTTCCGGTTGCGTATCTCTAAATAATGAAGCCTTCCAAAATGAGCCTCCCGCTTCGCAAGCTATTGAGTCGCCTTATACGGGGCTCGGGCCCGGGGCCAAAAGCAAGGAGACAATTCATTTTCTTGTAAAAGCCTATTCAAATGAAACGGCGGAAAAATATTCTTTGCTTTGTGAACGGCATTATCAGAGGATAATGGGTGATATGGGCATGTATTCTTTTGTTCCTTCACGGCCCTATAATATTGTTATTTATAAAAACGCATCGGAGTATATCTCCAAAACGGTTCAGCCCGAATGGTCCGGCGGCATCACTTACGGCAATGCCATACTTATTTATGAGCACGAATACGCTTCGGCGATTCTGGCTCATGAAATGACGCATTTGATATTTAATGAATTTATGGGGCTTTCTTCGGGGCCTGAACTTTTATGGCTCAATGAGGGCCTGGCGGTTTATGAAGAGATGCGTTCCGACCCTAAAGCGCGAAATATTTATGACAATAGATTTGCGCGCTATGTGGCGCGCAATCCCATCGGCTTTTCGCAGATGATGAGCATGTCTCCTCTCGATGATAAAAGCGTATTTGTTGAAAAATGGTACGCGCAAGTGGGCAATCTCGCGGAATTTATGATTGGTAAGGGCGGGAGCATGAGTTTTTATATTTTTCTTAAAAAGCTTAAAGAAGGCTACAATTTAAATGACGCCATTAAAGAAGCTTTTACCGGACATTGGACAAACATTAGAGAATTGGAAAAATCATGGCTGATAAGCATAAGACGATAAAAGAATCCGTAATCGAAGATATCCCGGAAAATTCCGATATTAAACAAGTGATAATGCCTCTTGAAGGAATTCATTGCTCCGCTTGCGTGAGTAAAATTGAAGGCGCTTTATCGCGCCTGGAAGGGATAGATAAAGTGTCCATTCATTTGCCCACCAAGATGGCTTTTATTGATTACCGCGATAAATTGATTTCTTCCGACAATATTTCAAATAAAATTGAAGAAACGGGGTATAAAGTTTTGGCGGTTTCTCCGGTAGAGGAGGGAGAAGCTGAGACCGTGGCGCTGATTTCAATTGAGAAGGAAAAAAGAATATTTTTTATGAAATTCGCGGTAAGCGCCGCGATAAGCCTTTTTCTTCTTTCGGATTTTTTAATCGGTTATTCTCCTTACACATTAATGCTTTTAACCACATTCGCCTGGCTTTGGTGCGGTTCTCATTTTCATATCGGGTTTTTAAAATCTTTAAAAGCAAAAACGGCGGATATGAATACCTTGGTCAGCTTAAGCTCGTCGGTGGCGTATTTTCATAGCGTGGCGCTCACTTTTTTTCTTTTGCCCGGCCCTATGAACACTCATTATCAGTGGCATGAAATAGCCATGCTTATAAGTTTCATTAATCTTGGAAGATGGCTTGAAGCTCGTTCAAAAAGCAAAGCGGGCGGAGCGGTTGCAAAACTGTTAAAATTGGCGCCGAAGTTTGCCAGAAAAATCAAAGCGGACGGAGATGAATTGGTCCCTGTTAAAGAAATAAAAACAGGCGATAAAGTGCTTCTTCGGCCCGGAGAGCAAGTTCCTCTGGACGGGAAAATTATAAAAGGTTATTCCGCTATTGATGAATCGTTTTTAACGGGAGAAAGCCTTCCAAAAGATAAAGGGCCTTCAAGTCGCGTTTATGCCGGAACCATTAATACAAGCGGAGTTCTGGAATTTGAGGTTATCGCGATTGGCGCTGAAATGGCTTTAATGAAAATAGTTAAAGCGGTCAGGGAAAGTCAGGCTTCCAAGAGTTCCGTTCAAAATGCTGTGGATAAAATTTCAGCTTATTTCGTTCCCGTCGTTTTTTTTATAGCTTTAACGGCTTTTGTTTTCTGGTATAGAGATTCGGGATTATCTATGGCGGCGAATGTTTTTGCCGCGGTTCTCGCCTCCGCCTGCCCGTGCGCTATGGGCCTTGCCGTTCCCATGGCGGCATCCGTCGGTTTTGGCAGGGCGGCTGAAAATGGAATTTTAATTAATAATGCCGATGTGTTTGAACGCGTTAATAAAGTTAATGTCGTTATTTTTGACAAGACCGGCACTCTTACCGAGGGGGAAAATAAAATTATCCGTATTGTTCCTTATGAGATGGAGGAGAAAGAATTTATTAAGTATCTTATTTCAATTCAAAATAAAAGCGAGCATCCTTTTGCCCGGGCCGTGAGAATTTATGCCGCCCATAAAAAAATAAAACCCAAAGAATCTTTTTCCGTTGAGGCTTTGCCCGGCAGGGGAATAAGCGCTAATGTCGACGGCAATAATATTCTTTGCGGCAGTGTGGGTTTTTTTAAAAATAAAAAAATAGCCATTGGCAAAAATGAATTGCATGATATAAATGAGGTGAAAGGCTCCATTATGCTTTTGGCTGTTAACGATGTTTTTAAGGGCTATGCCGTTTTGGCTGATAATATAAGAGAAGAATCATCCTCCTTAATCAAGAAATTGAAAATGATGGATATTATGCCCATAGTGGCTTCGGGAGATAGGCAGGAAGTGGTAAAAGATGTCGCCGATAAGCTTCATATTGACCGTTATTATTCTGAAATTTTACCCGAAGATAAAAAACAAATAGTTCTTAAAAATAAAACTTTCGGCAAAAAAGTTATTATGGTCGGCGACGGTTTCAATGATGCCGCCGCGCTTGCCGAGGCCGATATAGGCATCGCGCTTGCTTCCGGTTCCGATATAGCCATTTCCTCAAGCGATATCACTCTTATGCGCGATAATTTATCCGCCGTGGTGACAGCTATAAAACTTTCCAGGACTATACATAAAATTATAAACCAAAATCTTATATGGGCCTTTGTGTATAATATAATGCTTATTCCGCTCGCGGCCGGAGTTTTTTATAAACCCTTTGGCATTATATTGCCGGTTTATTTCGCGGGAGCCGCGATGGCCATGAGTTCGGTTTCAGTGGTTATGAATTCACTCAGGCTTAGGAAAATAAAAATATAAAAAAGGAATTTAGAAAGATTTAAATACATCAGATTGTAGTTGCAGAACTTGCTCTGCTGAAAAAATGGAGAATACTAAATGACAAAAAAAATTAAAAAAACAAAATTCGGTTATTCAAGCGCTCATGCCGCGTCTTCAAAAAACATGAAGCTTCCTGACATTGAAGCGATTGACAATCAATATAAGAGGGACTATGAAATAGAAATTATTCATCCCGAATTCACATCGGTTTGTCCCAAAACGGGATTGCCTGATTTCGGCACCATTGAAATAATCTATACTCCCAATAAATTATGTCTTGAACTTAAATCTCTAAAATATTATTTCTTGCAATACAGAAATTACGGCATATTTATGGAAAATTCCGTAAATAAAATTTTAGATGATGTGATAAAAGCGGTAAAACCCAAAAGATGCGTGGTTGTGGGAGATTTTACACCAAGAGGCGGTTTGAAATCAGTTGTAACGGCGGAATATAAAGCAAGCAAAAAGAAATAAAAAAGGCGTTAAGCCGTTTTGTTCTTTTTATCTTACTGCTTTATAATTTGTTATAATATAGGCATGAATACAAATCAAACAGCCATTTTAAATAATCGCGCGGCCTTAAAAAGCGCGGCAAAAGAGTTTCTTATCATTTTTTCAGGCGCATTGTTTATCGCCATTACGGCGCATATACGCGTGCCATTGCCCTTTTCTCCCGTACCTGTAACCATGCAGACTTTCAGTATTTTTATATTGGGAGCTTTTTTGGGAAGAAAGGCTTTCTTTTGCGCTTTATTGTATTTGATGGGTGGAACTATCGGCCTTCCGATTTTTGCCGGCGCTATGCTTTTTGGCCCGACCGGCGGATATTTGCTGGCTTTCCCTTTCGCGGCCTTCGCGGTAGGCTATATTTCGGAGAAAGAATGGAAAAATAGCTTTTTAAAATATTTTGTCGCGATTCTTTTCGCGGAGATTATCATATTTACGGCAGGATTATTGTGGCTTGGCCGCTTTGTCGGATTTAATTCCGTTTTGCATCTTGGTTTATATCCGTTTGTTTTGGGTGAGATTTTTAAAGTTTTTCTTACCGCGTCAATTTTGCCGCAATTAATGAAGTATCGTAAGAAATAACAGTTTGCTGTCCGGCAGTTTAGCCGCCCAGCGGTTTTGTTTTTGACAATTTAATCTGTAGTTTATGCCCAGTTGGCGCAGTGGGTAGTGCTCTGGGAAAGTATGAGATAGCTCTTTGAAGTAATTTTACCCGCAATTTTTTATAATCTGTATTTTATGCCCAGTTGGCGCAGTGGGTAGTGCCCTGGGAAAGTATGAAATAGCTCTTTGAAGTAATTTTACCCACAATTTTTTATAATTTGTAGTTTATGCCCAGTTGGCGCAGTGGTAGCGCGTTCCCTTGACATGGGAGAGGTCATAGGTTCGAACCCTATACTGGGCATATTTTTACATGTAAATCCTCCATGAAGAAAATAATTAGAAAAGCTAATTTATCCGGATTTTCCGAAGTAAAAGAAAATCTTAAGTATTGGCTTTCATTATCGCCGGAAGAAAGAATTTCAGCAGTGGAATCATTACGGAGACAAAGTTATGGAGTTTCAGAAAGACTTCAAAGAGTTTCTAAAATTATTAAACGAATTTAAAGTTGAATTCGTGATAGTGGGTTCTTACGCGCTCGCTTATCACGGTTCCCCCAGATATACGGGGGATATTGATATATTCGTCAGTTCTGATATTATAAATGCCGAAAAAATCATAAATGTTATTGAAAAATTTGGTTTTGGTGAACTTGGACTTAAAGTTGATGATTTCTCAAATAATCGCAATATTATTCAACTTGGAGTGGCTCCCGTTAGAATTGACATACTCACATCTATTACGGGATTAACATGGAATGAGGCTTTTAAAGGAGCTGTTAAAGGTTCTTATGATGATGAATCCGTTCTTTATTTGGGGCGTGAAGAATTCATTAAAAATAAAAGGGCTGTTGGAAGAAATAAAGATTTAGCTGATATAGACTCGATAGAAGGCAATTAAATATGGAAAACAACGATAAAGATAATTTTGTGGAAACAATGCGTCATTCTTTGGCGCATGTGATGGCCGCCGCCGTAACCGAGCTTTTTCCGAATGCCAAACTTGGCATAGGCCCCGCCATTGATAATGGCTTTTACTATGATTTTGACCTTGAACAGCCTTTTGTTCCCGCGGATCTGCCTAAAATTGAAAAAAAAATGAAGTATATCATAGCGCAGGCTCAAAAATTTGAATATTCCAAAATGTCCAAGAAGGAAGCTATTGATTTTTTTCAAGAGCGTGGAGAGAAATACAAAATAGAACTAATAAATCACTTGCCTGATGAGGAAGTCGGAATTTTTAAAAATGGCAAATTCCTAGATTTATGCAAAGGCCCTCATATAGAGCATACGGGAAAAATCAAATTTTTCAAACTTATGTCCATTGCCGGAGCGTATTGGCTCGGAGATGAAAAACGGCCCATGCTGCAGAGAATATACGGCATAGCTTTTAAAACCAAAAATGAAATTGACGCTTATATTAAACAGCAGGAAGAAGCCTTAAAGCGCGACCATAGAAAATTGGGTAAACAGCTTGATTTATACAGCATAAATGAGAAAACCGGTCCAGGTCTTGTTCTTTGGCATCCAAAAGGCGCGCGCATTCGCCATGAGATAGAAACATATTGGAAAGATGAACACTTTAAAAACGGCTATGAATTGCTTAATACCCCTCATTTGGGAAGATCCGACCTTTGGAAGACTTCGGGACATTTAGATTTTTATGCTGATTCAATGTATTCGCCAATGGAAGTTGACAAAATTGACTATTATGCCAAGCCCATGAATTGCCCGTTCCATATAGAGGTATATAAAAGTTCTAATCGCTCTTATCGCCAACTTCCCTTAAGATGGGCTGAGCTCGGCACCGTTTATCGTTTTGAAAAAGCCGGAGTTTTACATGGCTTGATGAGAGTCAGAGGTTTTACTCAAGATGACGCTCATATTATATGTACTCCCGAACAAATTGAAAGTGAAACCGTTGAAGCTTTAAGATTTAGCATGAACATCTGGAAAACTTTCGGTTTTACGGATGTAAAAGCTTATTTGGCAACGCGCCCCGATGACGCCATTGGCGAGCCCGATCAATGGGAAACCGCTCAGAAGAGTTTGAAAGCCGCGGCGGATAAAGAAGGAATAGAAGTTGAAATAGACGAAGGCGGCGGAGCTTTTTACGGCCCCAAAATAGATTTAAAGATTAAAGACAGCATTGGCAGAGAGTGGCAGACCACCACCATACAATTTGATTTTAATCTTCCCGATCGGTTTAATATGGAATATAAAGGCGCTGACGGCAATACTCATAGACCGTATATGGTGCACAGGGCATTGCTTGGCTCTTTAGAACGGTTCTTCGGTATATTGATTGAACATTTTGCTGGGAATTTTCCATTGTGGTTAAGCCCCGTTCAAGTCAGGGTTGCCAATATAACGGAACTGGAAGAAGACTATGCCAAAGAAATTTATGAAAAACTTAAAGCCAAAGGCATAAGGGCGGATATAGACGCGAGAAGTGACACTATCGGCTTAAAAGTCAGAGAAACGGCGCTTGAAAAAATTCCATATCTTATAATAGTCGGTAAAAAAGAAAAAGCCGAAAATTTAATATCCGTTCGCCTGAGGGGAAACAAAAATATTCCGGATTTGAATTTAAATGATTTCATTGACAATATTAAAACCGAAATTTCCGAAAGAAAATTAACCGGAAGTTATTTCAACCGGTAGCTTTTGATAAATGTTTGTTTTTTGTTGTTAACCCTCCCCCTTTAACAAAGGGCCTGTCCTTCCGAAGCCTTGGCGAAGGAGGAGGAATGAGGGGGATTTAGTGGTTGTTTTGTTTGTAGCTGCGGTATTGTATACCGCCATAAATCTAGTCTCAGTTTAGTTGTTTTAGGAAACTTATTATGTCACATTCAAATAATAAAATAAATAAAGATATTAAACAATGGGTTTCATGTTGGCAAAAAGCCGAACCGCATCTTAAACGATTACGAGATTTGGAAATAAAAAATACCGATACGGCAATGGGAATTAAAGTTCTAAACGATGCTTTTGATTCGGCAATATCTAAATTTCACCCTCGTAAGACATCGGGGTTAATTGAACAGCAAATGTATTTTAGAAGGATAGTGAAATGATTGGTTTGTTTCATACTGCCAAAGAATTACAGAATGTTTTTATTGAAAAGGGCTGGAAATTCTGTTTTATAGGGGGATTGGCGCTACAGAGATGGGGGGAGATGAGATTAACCCGTGATGTTGATGTAACTCTTTTTACAGGATTTGGCTTGGAAGAGCCCGCTATTGATGAATTGCTATCACGATACAATCCACGCGTGGAAAATGCAAAACAATTTGCTCTTGAAAACAGAGTTCTCCTTCTTGAATCCAAAGACAAAATTGGTATGGATGTGGCGCTTGGAGGAATTCCATTTGAAGAAGAAATGATTCGCAGAGCGACACAGTTTGAATTTCTTCCCGATCTTTCACTTTTGACATGTTCCGCGGAAGATTTGATTGTTCTTAAAGCTTTTGCGGATCGCCCTCAAGATTGGACGGATATTAAGGGAATAATTGTTCGTCAAGAGGGAAAGATTTTATGGGATTATGTGCGCAAACAGCTTGAACCATTATGTTTAGCAAAAGAATCCCCCGGAATTATGAATCATTTAGATAAAGTATGTCATGATGCAAATTCCTGATACGGTTAACGCATATTTCGTTTATTCGTTTCTGTTAATTTCGTGAGTGTAAAGTTGTTCCCCCTTTGACAAAGGGCCTGTCCTTCCGAAGCCTTGGCGAAGGAGGAGGAATGAGGGGGATTTAGTGTTTGTTTTTGTTTGTAGCTGCGGTATTGTATACCCCATAAATCTGAGTCGCATTTTTAGTTGTTTGCCGTCCAGCTGTCTGGCTGTCAAGTAGTTTTGCTGTATTAATAAAATATCATGACTAATAAAGAAGCTGAAAAATGGGCCATTGAAGAAACCATGCGAATCACTCGCAGTATTTTGAAGGGGCAACATGTAAAAACATGGCTTTTTGGTTCAAGAGCAACAGGAAAGAACAGAAAATTCTCCGATATTGATATCGCATTGGATGCGGGCAAAAAAGGTGTTTCTCGCGATTTAATGGCTCGCCTGTCATATTCTTTTGAAGAAAGCCATATACCTTTCAAGGTGGATATTGTTGATATGCGCTGTGCGAGTGATGCTGTGCGTGAAAGGATTAAAAAGGAAGGACAAATATGGATAGATTAAAAATTCGTTTAAAAGAATCTGAAAAAGCATGCAAAACACTTAAAGATGCTTTAAATATAAAGAATCCCACCACGCTTGAAAGGGACGGAACAATACAAAGATTTGAATACACTTTTGAAGCCGTATGGAAAGCCTCGCAGTTATATTTAACAGAGGTGGAAAGTCTTGAAGCTAATTCCCCTAAGGGCAGTTTTCGCGCCTTGGGAGAAGCAGGAATTCTTTCTGCAAGTGAAACCATAAACGCTTTGGCAATGGCGGATGATAGAAATAAAACAGTTCATACTTATATCGAGGCAGTAGCGGTAATGATATACAACGGATTAAAAGAACACTCAAATTTATTGGATGAAATAATTAGCCGAATTGTAAAAAAAATAGGCGAAATTGAAAAATAAATTTTAATTTCTATAAGTTTGTTCGTTGTTAGTTCTGTTGTTTCAACCTTCCCCTTTTGCAAAGGGGAGTTAGAGGGGATTTGATAGTAGCTGCGGTATTGCATACCGCCATAAATCTAGTCTCAGTTTAGTTGTTTAATTTTTTTTAGCTGTCTAGCCGCCTAGCTGTTGGCTGTCCAGCTGTTAAGAGAAATATGAAAAGAATATCTATTCCTGAAAAAATGATGAAAGAACTTGTTAAAACAATTCTTTCACGCAAAAAACCTGAAAAAATAATGATATTTGGATCAAGAGCGAAAGCTGATTTTACAGATGTTTCTGATATTGATATCGCTATTTTTGCTAAAAATTGGACAGATATGGATATTAATCTGGTAAAAAATGATTTGGAAGAATTTATTAAAACCCCTTTAAAATTTGATGTTTTAAATTTTTATCAAATTACCAAACAAACTCTTAAAGAAAATATTATAAAAGAGGGAAAAGTCATTTATGAATCAAAATAAAATTAAAGATATACATTCTGACTTTAAAAAAGCATTGCAAAGACTTGAGGAATCCTTAAGTGAAGATATATCAAAGAGCACCACTATAATAGATGGAACTATTCAAAGGTTCGAATTCATCTTTGAATTATCATGGAAATTATTAAAAGCAATATTATATTTTCAGGGCATTGAGGCTAATTCTCCGAGAATGGTTGTAAAGGAAGCGTATAAAGCAAAACTTATAAAAGAGGGAGATTTGTGGATAGATATGCTTGAAGACAGAAATAAAACTTCGCATATATATGACGAAAAGCAATCTCTTAAAATCTACAAAAAAATTAAGAAAACGCATATTAAACTTTTAAACGAGTTGAATAAAATTGTTTCAGAAGCGATACTAAAGAAATTTAATAAATAACGGAGCCATTTTATGTTTCAAAAAATATTTATCAGTGTTGTTCTATCGTTTAGTTTTTTATTTTTTAATCTTCCGGCATCAGCCATAAATCTTAACGGTTTAAAAAATGATTCCGACTCCAAGACTGAACAATCCGATTCATACCTTCAATCAAAATCTTTTGGCAAAATTAGCCAAAAATACGAAAATAAAACAAATCCCGCTCCGGCTGTTTTCAAGCCTTTGGCTGAATCGGATTTTGAATCATTTATTTCAAAAGGCTTGCTTGAAGATGTGGAAACTAAAATAAAACAATTCGGTTATGATTTATTTTTAAATCCTCCGTCCACTTTCGCTCCCGCGGATAATATTCCATTGAGTTCCGATTATATCGTAGGCCCCGGCGATGAATTGAGAATATCGGTGTGGGGAAAAATAGAAGGCTCTTGGGAAGTTCAAGTTGACAGAAACGGCAATATAGCCTTGCCTAAGGTTGGCATTATAGGCATTGCCGGCTTATCTCTTTCGGAATTTAAAGAAACCTTAAAAAAAGAATTTTCAAAATATTATACCGGCTTTAAAATGAATATTACTTTTGGCTCTCTTCGTTCAATAAGGGTTTATATCGTGGGTAATGCCAGAAAGCCCGGCGCTTATACCGTGTCATCCCTTTCAACTTTGGTAAACGCTTTATTCGCGGCAGGCGGCCCGAATAAAAATGGTTCAATGCGCGATATTAAAATCAAAAGAAACGGCAAAACAGTTGTTACATTTGATTTATACGATTTGCTTATTAAGGGAGATAAGTCAAAAGATATCCGCCTTCTGCCTGAGGATGTTATCTTTATTCCGCCCGTAGGGCCATTAACGGCCATAGCGGGAAAAATCAAAAACCCCGCCATTTATGAAATTAAAGATGAAACCAAACTTACGGATTTAATAGATATGGCCGGCGGTTTTACCAATACCGCCTTTAGAGGCAGAGTGGCTATGCAGAGAATCTTTAATCATAGATTCACGGATTTCTTTGAAGGCGAATTATCTGAAATAGCTGAAGACAGTTCAAAAAACGCCATACTTCAGGACGGTGATTTAATTCAGGTTTTAGCCATAGGCCGGGAAGATAGCGCCATTAATCTCGCGGGCGCGGTGGTTTATCCCGGAAAGTTCGGTATAAAGCAAGGCGAAACTACGTTCAAGAGTATAATAAAACTTGCCGGCGGTTTAAAAAGACAGGCTTCAAATGAAGCCGAAATAACCAGAGTAAAACTTTCATCTTCCGGTGTTTTGACTGAAAGGTTCAATATAAATCTCGAAGATATTTTAAATGACGCTTCCAGAGATTTTGAGCTTTATTCAAATGACCATATTATGATTAAGCCAATAGCGGATTGGAAACTTTACAAAATGGTTGATGTATCGGGAGAGGTTAAACATCCCGGCGTTTATACCGTTAAAAAAGGGGAAAAATTATCATCCGTTCTAAAGCGTGTTGGCGGTTTTACCAATCAGGCATATGCCAAAGGAATAGTCTTTACAAGAGAAAGCGTTAGAGAACAGCAACAAAAGAATCTTGAAGAAATTGCCAATCGCCTTGAAAAACAGCTTCTTGTTGAAGGTTCAGCTAAAATAGGCGCCGCCATATCACAAGAAGATATTAATGCTAAAAAAATTGAAATGGATTCCAAGACAAAATTTGTGGAGTCCATTCGAAATTTAAAAGCCAATGGCAGAGTCTATATTAAATTCAAGGCTATAAAAAAACTTGAAGGCTCCGATTATGACATAGAAATGGAAGAAAGCGACAGTATATTTATTCCTTCAAAATCCAGTGTTATCAATGTATCCGGTGCGGTTATGGCTCAAGGCAGTTATGTCTATTCTGCCCGCAATTTTAAAAACTATGTAAATATGGCTGGCGGTTATGCGGAATATGCGGATAAAGGCAGAACATTTATACTTAGAGCGGACGGTTCGGCGATAAAAGCAAAGAAATGCTGTCTCTTCACCACCAAAGTCGGTCCCGGAGACACTATAGTGGTTCCTGAGAAATTCAGCCGCGTAGCCTGGCTTAGAGGCATACGAGATATAACCCAAATATTAATGAATGTAGCCCTTACAGCCGGAGTAGTAATAAAAGTTTTTTGAGTCAGCTAGACTGCTATACGGCTAGTCAGCGGGGCAGCTAAAGGCTAGATGGTATACGGAAATTTAGTTTTTTTGCTGCATGCCCTTCTCCCTTTTTAAAGGGAGACTGAGAGGGATTTATAAAGGTTGTTAGCTGTTTCACAGTTGACTTTTAGACCCCAAGACTCTCAGTCTTTACTTTTGGAAGTTTATGGAATCAGTTCGTAGTAGCAAGTCAGTAAGGTAGTTGTTGTTTTTTTGTTCGCTGCCAAGCTGTCTAACCGTTATGCAGTTTGTTGTTTGCAGCCCAGCCGTCAAGCAGTCCAGCCGTTTTGTTGTTTTATTTTGTA